>NZ_JAEFCE010000026.1:0-63920 GCF_016406055.1 Vibrio sp. IB15 | reverse complement strand
CGAGGTGGCATTATAGAGATTTCGATCACACTGGCAAGCCCTTTTTTAAGTTTTTTTCGTTTTTTTATTCGTTCGATTAAAAAGAACTCAAAACGCCTCAAAAGTAGGCTTTTATCTTACATATTCTTCAGTTTTTCAGTGAACAAAGAGACTTTTTCCCAGTTTGTGTACTCAACTTCCTTCGTTGTATCCGTTTCACCACCTGTCATATTCATAATAAAGCGGATCATGGTTCTATCGAACCAGTTATAACGTGGGTAATAGAGGGCACCTGCAAATACACCGATTAAAGTCGGCTGCCATGGAGACTTGATAAGGAACTTCTTAATATACGCACTGCCTTCTGGTGTATCTTTGCCTTGGTCTTCTTTACGCGCCGTTAAGTTCACGCAGAAGAACGCAACCTTGCTTGATTGCAACTGAGTAAGGTTGGCATCAATAAATTGATATAGCTTCTTATTAAGGTGGCCATAACGAATCGATGCGCCAATCAACACTCTGTCGTACTGAGCAAAGTCCACCTTGCCAATAGTGTGCAGATCTTGAAGCTCACATTCGAACTCACTCATTTCTTCTTTTATATAGTTCAAGATTTTCTTGGTCTGCCCTTCACGGCTTGAATACAAAAATAGAGCTTTTGCCACAATGTTGTCCTTAGCTACGCCAAAACGTAGGGGTCAATAAGATTAATAAGGTGAAGATTTCTAATCGGCCAAACAGCATAGATACGATAAGTACCCATTTTGCTTTGTCGTTCACATCGCCAAAGTGCACCGCGACTTCACCAAGGCCCGGGCCAAGGTTATTTAATGTCGCCGCTACCGCAGAGAAAGCACTCAACTCGTCCATACCAGTTGCAATAAGAGCCAGCATACAAACCACAAACACTAATGCGTATGCAGAGAAGAAGCCCCAGACCGCATCTACGACACGTTGTGGTAGTGCAGAACCGCCAACCTTGATGGTATAGACAGCCCGAGGGTGAACAAGACGCTTCATTTCACGAGCACCTTGCAGAGTAAGTAGTAAGATTCGAATCACTTTCATACCACCACCCGTAGAACCTGCACATCCCCCTATAAAAGAAGAGAACAAAAGCAGTACGGGTAAGAACAATGGCCACTCTGAGAAACCAGTCGTTGTAAAACCAGCGGTCGTAGAGATAGACACGGTTTGGAACAAGGCTTGATCGAAAGCATCGTAGTACGAGTCATAAGAGTGATGATTGAGCAGTAATAAGAAACAAACCAAGAACAGTACTGCCTGAATAAAGATAAAGGCACGGAACTCAGGATCTTTCCAATAGTACTTAGGATGCACACCACCTGAAGCAAATGCAGCAAAGTGAAGAGAGTAATTACACGCAGATATAAGCAGGAACACCACGGTAATCATGTTAATAGCCGGGCTGTTGAAATAGCCCATGCTTGCATCGTGAGTGGAGAAGCCACCAATAGCAATAGTAGAGAAGCTATGACTGATTGCATCAAAGAAGCTCATACCGGCTAGCCAAAACGCCACCGCACAAGCAATGGTTAGGCTGAGATAGATGTACCACAGCGCTTTTGCCGTTTCAGCGATACGCGGAGTCATTTTGCTGTCTTTTACCGGGCCTGGAATCTCAGCTCGGTACAGCTGCATACCACCGATACCCAGAACAGGAAGAATGGCTACCGCCAATACGATGATACCCATACCACCGAACCATTGCAGGAACTGGCGATAAAACAAGATCGCCTTAGGTAAATCATCAAGGCCGACAATCACCGTCGCACCGGTAGTGGTCAGTGCAGAAAAGGATTCGAAGAAGGCATCGGTTACCGAAACATTGGGGTTATCAGCGATCAAAAACGGCAACGCACCCGCACTACCGATTACAGTCCAAAACAGAACCACAATCAAAAAGCCATCGCGCGCTTTTAACTCATGCTTATAACGTCGGTTTGGAAACCAACACGTCGCACCACAAAATAACAGAACAAAGAAAGTCGTTACAAATGGCACACCCGCACCATCTCGATAGATCAGAGCGACTAACGCAGGTGCGAGCATTGATACACTAAAAAGTGCTAATAATAATCCGACGATTCGAATAATTGAGCGAAATTGCATGAGCTATTGAACGAAGCGAAATGCTTCACACTTCCTAGTTGTCTTTTACTTTCGTTACCAGTGCCTTGGCACCGCTTTTATTGATCATGGTTTGGGTAAACGCATCTACCTGAAGGAGCTCTATCTCAATAATAAGCTCAACTTGCACACCATAATCCGCTTGGATCTCAACAACCTGATGCTGAGCCATGATGGATTGTGCGATTGGCACAAAGCCATAGTCTAACTCTAGCCGTAATTTTGTGGTTATTTTTTTCTCGATAGTTTGAAGCAGCTTGAGAGCTTGTTGCACTCCGCCACCATAAGCTTTAACCAAACCACCGGTTCCAAGCTTAATTCCGCCAGAGTAACGCGTGACGACAGCCGTTAATTCACCCACACCAGATCCAGACAATTGCGCCAAGATAGGCTTACCCGCGGTACCGGAGGGTTCTCCATCATCACTAAAGCCCCAAAGCATTGAGTCTTCAGGTCGACCAGCAACAAAGCCCCAACAATTATGCCTCGCTGAAGCGTGCTCTTTTTTTACCTGCTCTACGAACTGCTTCGCGGCTTCTACACTTGGAGTATGCGCAAGGTGAGTAATAAAGATGCTCTTCTTGATCTCTTCTTCAAACCGAGCCGGAGCTGACGGTATTAAATAAGGCTGTTCATTCATATCGTTAACTTAATTAATAAGAGCGGCGAAGTGTATCACGCGTGAATAATAAGGGTTAGAGGATCTGTGCTATCGCACAATGTTAAACAATTGTTTAAAAAATGTATTGAAATTCATCTTACAGAGGTACAGACTAAGGTAACTGGTCTTACCAGGTATTCTACAATAATAGAAAGACAACAAGATTCTCTCAAACAATCGTGGATTGTATGTCATGGAGATAGACAATGATTTACCAAGCTAACACCCTACAGGTAAAGGAATTACAAGATGGCATTGCAGAATTAAGCTTCTGTGCTCCAGCCTCTGTAAACAAACTCGACCTTGCTACTTTAGAATCACTAGACAAAGCGTTAGACGCTCTTAAAGCTCACGCAGGACTACGTGGTTTAATCTTAACTTCAAACAAAGACGCGTTCATTGTAGGCGCAGACATCACTGAATTTCTTGGTCTATTTGCTAAGCCAGAATCAGAACTTGATGAATGGTTAAGATTTGCAAACTCCATCTTCAGCAAGCTAGAAGACCTTCCTGTTCCAACTCTTTCAATGATGCGCGGCCATGCCCTAGGCGGCGGTTGTGAATGTGTATTGGCAACTGACTTCCGTATCGGTGACAAGACCACCAGCATTGGCTTACCTGAAACCAAACTTGGCATCATGCCTGGCTTTGGTGGTTGTGTGCGCCTGCCTCGCGTTATTGGTGCTGACAGTGCAATGGAAATCATCACTCAAGGCAAAGCATGCCGAGCTGATGAAGCACTAAAAATTGGCTTGTTAGACGCGATTGTAGAAACAGACCAACTGCTAGAGTCGGCAATCAATACCGTTTCTCTGGCTGCTAATGAAAAACTAGACTGGCAATTACGCCGCAAACAGAAAACATCAGCATTATCGCTAAGCAAACTCGAAGCGATGATGAGCTTTACCATGGCGAAAGGCCTCGTTGCTCAAAAAGCTGGCCCTCACTACCCAGCTCCGATTACTTCAGTCATTGCTATTGAAGAAGCGGCACGAAGCGATCGTGATGCTGCACTCGATATCGAACGTAAACACTTCATCAAGCTAGCGAAATCTGAAGAAGCCAAAGCGCTGGTTGGTCTGTTCCTAAATGACCAATACATCAAAGGTCTTGCTAAAAAAGCAGGTAAGTCAGCAACCAAAGACACTCAACGTGCTGCTGTACTAGGTGCAGGCATCATGGGTGGCGGCATTGCTTACCAATCTGCGCTGAAAGGCGTGCCAGTGATGATGAAAGACATCGCACAAGCATCGCTTGACCTTGGTATGAACGAAGCGTCTAAGCTATTGAATAAGCGCCTATCTCGCGGTCGCCTAGATGGCTTCAAGATGGCAGGCATCCTGTCTTCGATTACTCCAAGCTTACATTACGCTGGTGTTGAGCAATCAGACGTTGTCGTAGAAGCCGTGGTGGAGAATCCAAAAGTAAAAGCAGCGGTACTGAGCGAAGTGGAAGGCCTAGTCGGTGAAGACACTGTACTGACCTCAAATACTTCTACGATTCCTATCAACCTGCTAGCGAAATCTCTGAAACGCCCAGAAAACTTCTGTGGTATGCACTTCTTTAACCCAGTGCACCGCATGCCTTTGGTTGAGATCATCCGTGGCGAGCACACTTCAGAAGAGACGATTAATCGCGTTGTGGCTTACGCAGCGAAGATGGGCAAATCCCCTATCGTTGTAAATGATTGCCCAGGCTTCTTCGTTAACCGTGTACTTTTCCCTTACTTTGGCGGTTTCAGCATGTTGCTACGTGACGGTGCTGATTTCACTAAGATCGATAAAGTCATGGAGCGCAAGTTCGGTTGGCCAATGGGTCCAGCTTACTTACTAGACGTTGTAGGTCTAGACACTGCACACCACGCACAAGCTGTGATGGCGCAAGGTTTCCCAGAGCGTATGGGCAAAGAAGGTCGTGATGCGATTGATGCACTTTACGTTGCTGAAAAATACGGTCAGAAAAACGGTAGCGGTTTCTACACATACAGCGTAGACAAGCGTGGTCGCCCGAAGAAGACATTCTCTGAAGACATTCTTCCTATCTTGGCTGACGTATGCCAAGCACCACAAGATTTTGATGACCAAACAATTATCCAACGTGTGATGATTCCAATGATCAACGAAGTCGTGCTTTGTTTAGAAGAAGGCATCATCGCAACACCGCAAGAAGCGGATATGGCACTGGTTTACGGTTTAGGCTTCCCTCCATTCCGAGGCGGCGTATTCCGTTACTTAGACAGTGTGGGTATTGGTAACTTCGTAGAAATGGCGAAGAGCTACCAAGACTTAGGTGCAATGTACCAAGTTCCTCAACTATTACTTGATATGGCAGAGAAAGGCGAAAGCTTTTACGACGCTCAACAAGCAAGTTCTCTGTAACCCACATTTGGAAAAGGAATAGCAAAATGAATAATGTAGTTGTTGTTGATTGCCTTCGCACCCCAATGGGACGTTCCAAAGGTGGAGCTTACCGTCACACTCGCGCTGAAGATCTGTCTGCACATTTAATGAAGGGTATTTTAGAGCGTAATCCAGAAGTTAACCCTTCAGAGATCGAAGATATCTACTGGGGCTGTGTACAGCAAACACTAGAGCAAGGCTTCAACGTTGCACGTAACGCAGCTCTACTGGCTGGTTTGCCAATTGAGATTGGTGCTGTCACGGTTAACCGTTTGTGTGGTTCATCTATGCAAGCTCTGCATGATGCGACTCGCTCAATCATGGTTGGTGATGCGGAAATTTGCCTAATCGGTGGTGTGGAACACATGGGTCACGTACCAATGACACACGGTGTTGATTTCCACCCTGGCATGTCAAAGAACGTAGCAAAAGCTGCAGGCATGATGGGCCTAACCGCTGAAATGCTTGGCAAACTGCACGGTATTAGCCGTGAAGACCAAGATGCATTCGCTGCACGTTCACACGCCCGTGCACATGCGGCAACGGTTGAAGGTCGTTTCAAAAACGAAATTCTACCAACAGAAGGTCACGCTGCTGACGGTTCGCTGTTTACACTGGATCACGATGAAGTTATTCGTCCAGAAACGACGGTTGAAGGTCTATCTCAACTGCGCCCAGTGTTCGACCCAGCGAACGGTACAGTAACTGCAGGTACTTCATCAGCTCTATCTGATGGTGCATCGGCAATGCTTATCATGAGTGAAGAAAAAGCTAATGCACTGGGTCTTAAGATTCGTGCTCGCGTTAAGTCTATGGCTATCGCAGGCTGCGATCCTTCAATCATGGGTTACGGCCCAGTACCTGCAACTCAAAAAGCGCTGAAGCGTGCAGGTTTAACAATTGAAGACATGGGTGTGATTGAGCTGAATGAAGCGTTCGCGGCGCAATCTCTACCTTGTGCTAAAGACCTAGGTCTACTGGATGTGGTTGACGAAAAAGTGAACCTAAATGGCGGTGCCATTGCCCTAGGTCACCCTCTAGGCTGTTCAGGCTCTCGCATCTCTACAACGCTAATCAACCTAATGGAAGCGCAAGACGTGAAATACGGATTAGCAACCATGTGTATTGGTTTAGGCCAAGGTATTGCAACGGTATTTGAACGCCCATAGCACTCATCGACGGTAATTTTGTCGGATAATCTTAAGTGCAGCTATCTTTATATAGCTGCACTTTTTATTTCCAACTATCAGACAAACGATAGGTTCGTTCAGCAAACTCAATCAGGAGGAAAGTAGCCAACAATATCTATGCATAAAACGCATAGATTCAATGTTGATGTTTCATTTTTTTTTCTCCAACGATTCAACTAAAGTTACTTCAGTTTCCTAATATTTCTCCCATGGAGCAGATCATGTTTAAAGCACTTGTACTAAACCAAGAAGACAAAAAAACTATCGCATCAGTTTCTCAAATTGAAGAGTCTCAACTACCTGAAGGTAACGTGAAGATCGATGTAAGCTACTCTTCTTTGAACTACAAAGATGGTTTGGCGATTACAGGTAAAGGGCGCATTGTTCGCAACTTCCCTATGGTTCCTGGTATCGACCTTTCTGGTGTGGTTTCACAATCTGATGACCCTCGCTACAAAGCAGGCGACGAAGTGGTTCTAACTGGTTGGGGTGTTGGTGAAGGTCACTGGGGTGGCATGGCTGAGAAAGCAAGCCTAAACGGTGACTGGTTAGTGCCTATGCCTAAAGGTCTAGACGCTAAGAAAGTAATGGCGATTGGTACAGCAGGCTTCACAGCAATGCTTTGTGTTCAAGCAATTGTTGATGCAGGCATCAAACCTGAAGACGGTGAAATCCTAGTTACTGGCGCAAGTGGCGGTGTAGGTAGCGTGTCTATCACTCTACTAAACCAGCTAGGTTACAAAGTAGCAGCAGTAACAGGTCGAGCTTCAGAAAATGGTGAGCTACTAAAATCGCTCGGTGCAACTCGCATTGTTGAGCGTGCTGAACTAGAAGAGCCAGCGAAACCACTTGAGAAACAACTGTGGGCTGGTGCTATCGACACCGTAGGCAGCAAAGTACTTGCGAAAGTATTGGCACAAATTGATTACAACGGCGCGGTTGCAATCTGTGGCCTAGCGGGTGGCTTTGACTTACCAACGACGGTAATGCCATTCATTCTACGTAACGTTCGCCTACAAGGTGTTGATTCTGTTATGTGCCCTCGTGAAAAACGCATTAAAGCGTGGGAACAACTGGCTGAATTGCTACCTGAGTCTTTCTACGGCAGCGCGACAAAAGAAGTATCTCTAGATGACGCGATTCAAGCGGCAGAAGACATCACTAACGGTCAAATCACAGGCCGTGTCGTTATCAAGCTGTAATCGCTCGGACTCTAAAGTGCGACATGTAAAAAAACAAAAGGGCTGATCATGATCAGCCCTTTTTGCTACTTGCTACCAACTCTTAAGTCTAGCCTAAACCGACATCAGCAATCCGCTTTTGAATTAACTCACCACACTCTTCTTTGACCACGCTTCTCAACCATTGTTGTGAGGCAGAAGAGTCACAGCGTGAATGCCAAATCAACGAGTAATCAAACGGCATAAACTCGAATGGCAGCGGCTTAACGACTAAGTCATAACGCTCTGCAACCAAGTATGCCAAATCAGCCGGTACCGTAATCACTAACGGCATTCTATCGACAATCGCCAATGCCGCTTCAAGGTGATAAGCACGCAGTACCATTTTTCGAGGTTGTTGATTGGCTAAAGCGTTGTCCAATAACGCCTTTACACCATCACTGATCGCAATCATCGCATGAGGTAAAGAGACATAATCCTCAAGGCTCAATGAACTGTCTGCCAAAGGGTGATTTTTAGAGAGTAAGCACGACACCCCGACAGGGCCAAGGACCTCTTGATGAAGTGGCGCAACACTGCCACTTGGTCGGCAAATCGCCATATCGACGCGCTCGGTACTAAGCTGCTTAAACAAATGCTCATGCTGCAGCGGGGCAAATTCCAAAGAGATATTTGGTGCTTGCTCATAAATCTTCGGCAATGCATAAGGCAAGATGGTTTGCATCGCGTAATCAGTGGTCGCAATTAGAAAGCGTTCGCTGCAATAGTAAGGGTCGAAATCACTAGGGCTAAGTAGTTGGCGGAATGATTCTAAAGGCTGATCAATTCGCTGACTGATCTCGAGCGCTTTTTTGGTCGGAATAAGATGTTGGCCCTGACGAGTAAACAGAGGATCGTTGAGCAGGTCTCTTAAGCGCCCGAGCACTCGGCTGGTTGCCGACTGACTCAAGTTAAGACGAAGCGCGGCCTGACTAACGCTGCCCTCTTCAATCAATACCTTTAAAGCGACCAATAAATTAAGGTCTCTACGATAGATGTCTTCTAATTCCACGCCACTTACCTAGCTGAATACAATAATCATTGTTCACTAACTTGTTTATAGCATGCTTTAGATAAAAAAAATCCCGCAATTACGCGGGGAAGCCCAAGAAAATTTGGGGATAGTGTCGGAATGTCGTATCGGAATTTGTTTGCTGTACTTAGGTTAGTGCTCTTGCTCTTCGGCTACACCCTGCCAACGGCGCATCTCAACCCAAATACCAATAATCGTTGCTACTATGCCAAAAATAGGCATCAGTGAGGTCTCTGTTGATGAGCGTAAAACTAACGCACAAAAAGAAATAAAACAGAGAACCGAATAAATTGTTAATCTATCTAATCCTGTCAACATCGCCACTCCTTAGCTAGTTGCCTTTGCTTTAAGTTGTTATCAACTTGTTAACTAAGTTATAGGAAATGATTCTGTTTGCCAAGCACTTATTGCATATTTTTTCTGCAGACGTATTATTCACATGTTAGATAGATATAGAGATACAAACCATGACATTCAAACCTGAACTGGCAACCCATACTTTAGAAGCTGAAGGCCTGCGTTGCCCAGAGCCAGTAATGATGGTCAGGAAGACAATTAGAAACATGCAGGATGGCGATGTGTTACTGGTAAAAGCTGACGATCCGTCGACCACTCGAGATATCCCGAGCTTTTGTCGATTCATGGATCACCAGTTGGTAGGCCAAGAGACAGAAACGCTGCCATACCAGTATTTGATCAAAAAGGGATTGGAGGCGTAACGCCCCACCGAGAATCAAACATCAAAAAAGCCGCTGGTACCTTATGTTCTCAAGTAGAATTCAGAGTACCAGCGGCTTTTTGTTTATTCATCTCTAGACTTGGTTTGCAGATAAACAAGCTGTTGTTGTAACGCTCGGATGTCTTTACGCATCGGAATAATATGCGCGACTCGAATCCAAGCCTCAACTGCAAGTCCAGTCATGATCATAGCGCCGGCGACCATTGGTAGCCACATGTCCGTCAGCACCATGCCTAATAGTGTAAGTGCAAGACCAAAGGTAAATAGATAGCTTTGGCTTTGTGGAGTAATACCCATATAACGCGTCAACATAATCATGCCCTCGTGTTCTTAACTCACAAGATTAAAATATCATGACAAGTATGACAGTTATATGTCCATTCGCTCGATAAACCCCACAATTCTGTAAGAGTATGACCTACAATACATTACTCCACTGGTTGAGTATAATAAGACTCAAAACACTCATGAGTAAAACGCAGCAGCGATAGCCAAACCAACAAATAACAGGGCTGTGATCTTACGAATCAGATCAAGTGGCATCTTATCTGCCGACAGCTTACCAATGATCACCACAGGTACGTTCGCCAGCAACATGCCTATGGTTGTACCCAGAATCACCCACGCCAAAGCATCGGCGTATTGTGCCCCTAGAATAGAAGTCGCAATCTGAGTCTTATCACCAATTTCAGCGATAAAAAACGCAATGAAGCTGGCGACAAAAGGACCACGGTTTGAAATTTGTTCGTCATCATCGAGCTTATCGGGAATCAGAATCCAGCCCGCCATTGCAATAAAGCTGACCACCAGCACCCATTTTAAAACTTCTGGCGATAAGTAATCGGCGACGACCACACCGAGCCATGCTGCAAGGGCATGATTGGCTATGGTGGCAAAGAAGATAGCCGCAATGATAGGTATCGGCTTGCGATATCGACTGGCTAATAAAAGGGATAGCAACTGGGTCTTATCACCGATCTCGGCTAAGGCGACAGTTGTAATTGAAATTGCTAAAACGCTCACGACATGCTCATTTGGGATGGAGATTATTATATTTAACCAAAGACAAACCTCGCGCCCCATCCCGGTTCACGATGCTTGTCTAAGGTCTTGCTAAGCGCCACCAAGGTGGTGGTTGCCTCGAACGCCATGATGATTTTGCATCAATTATGTTGACGAACGAACTCATTCACTAGGATATGAACAAGTAAGCTACTCCCCAAAGACCGCGAGATTCTAATCACCCACGTAGACAAAAACAAGTGTCAAACTTATCAAAATATCTACTTGCACCGAAAAACAAACATTAAAGGCAAAAAAATCCATTAAACGACATTTTAGACCACTAATTAAACAAGATTACCCCTACTCGCTTTACGAATATCTCGGTATACTCAGAGGTTATTTTTCTCATTCATTTAAAAGAATCGCGCGAACCTGACTATGCAAAAATACGATATCAAAACCTTCCAGGGAATGATCCTCGCGCTGCAGGATTACTGGGCTCAAAACGGTTGTACCATTGTTCAACCTCTAGATATGGAAGTAGGTGCAGGCACCTCTCACCCAATGACATGTCTACGAGCACTTGGCCCAGAGCCAATGTCTACAGCTTACGTTCAACCTTCTCGTCGTCCGACCGATGGCCGTTACGGTGAAAACCCTAACCGTCTGCAACACTACTACCAATTCCAAGTAGCGCTGAAACCATCGCCAGACAATATCCAAGAGTTGTACCTAGGCTCACTAGAGGTTCTTGGTGTTGACCCACTTGTTCACGACATTCGCTTCGTTGAAGATAACTGGGAAAACCCAACACTAGGTGCATGGGGCCTTGGTTGGGAAGTATGGCTAAACGGCATGGAAGTAACTCAGTTTACTTACTTCCAACAGGTTGGCGGCCTTGAGTGTAAGCCTGTAACAGGCGAGATCACTTACGGTATCGAGCGTCTAGCAATGTACATCCAGGAAGTAGATTCAGTTTACGACCTAGTATGGAACGTTGCACCAGACGGCTCTAACGTAACTTACGGTGACATCTTCCACCAAAACGAAGTTGAGCAATCAACGTACAACTTCGAACACGCAGACGTAGATTTCCTATTCGGTTTCTTCGACCAGTGTGAAAAAGAGTGTAAAGAGCTGCTTGAGCTTGAGAAGCCACTTCCGCTTCCAGCTTACGAGCGCATTCTAAAAGCAGGCCATGCATTCAACATCCTTGATGCGCGCAAAGCTATCTCTGTAACAGAGCGTCAACGTTACATCCTTCGTATTCGCAACCTAACTAAATCAGTTGCTGAAGCATACTACGCATCACGTGAAGCACTTGGCTTCCCAATGTGCAAGAAGGACGAGGAGAAGTAATCATGGCTAAAGAATTTCTAATTGAACTGGGTACTGAAGAGCTACCACCAACGCAACTTCGCACTCTAGCAGAAGCATTCGCGGCAAACTTCGAAGCAGAGCTAAAAGGCGCAAACCTAGCGCACGAAGGCGTGAAGTGGTACGCAGCACCTCGCCGTCTTGCTTTAAAAGTAGCAGCACTGGCTGAAGGCCAAGAAGACAAAGTTGTTGAAAAACGCGGCCCTGCAGTTTCTGTGGCATTCGATGCTGACGGCAACGCAACAAAAGCTGCTCAAGGCTGGGCTCGTGGTAACGGCATCACGGTTGAACAAGCTGACCGTCTAGTAACAGACAAAGGCGAATGGCTTCTTTTCAAACAAGAAGTAAAAGGTCAAGCAACGTCTGAAATCGTTGTTGAGCTAGCGGCTAAAGCACTAGGTAACCTGCCTATCGCTAAGCCGATGCGCTGGGGTAACAAGACGACTCAGTTCATCCGTCCGGTTAAAACACTGACTATGCTGATGGGCGCTGACCTGATCGAAGGTGAGATCCTAGGTGTAGCATCTGGCCGCACTATCCGTGGTCACCGCTTCATGGGTGAACAAGAGTTCACTATCGATTCAGCAGAGCAATACCCAGCGATCCTAGAAGAGCGCGGTAAAGTAATGGCTGATTACGAAGCGCGTAAAGCAATCATCCTAGCTGATTCGCAAAAAGCAGCAGCAGCGGTTGGCGGTAAAGCTGACCTAGAAGATGACCTTGTTGAAGAAGTAACATCTCTGGTTGAATGGCCAGTAGTACTAACAGCGAAATTTGAAGAAGAGTTCCTAAAAGTTCCTTCTGAAGCTTTGGTTTACACCATGAAGGGTGACCAAAAATACTTCCCTGTTTACGATGAAAACAAGAAGCTACTTCCTAACTTTATCTTCGTATCGAACATCGAGTCTAAAGAGCCTCGCCACGTTATCGAAGGTAACGAGAAAGTTGTACGCCCACGTCTTGCTGATGCTGAATTCTTCTTCAACACAGACCGTAAGCGTCCTCTGATCGACCGTCTTCCAGAACTAGACCAAGCTATCTTCCAGAAGCAACTTGGTACTATCAAAGACAAAACAGACCGTATCACTGAGCTTGCTGGCTACATCGCTGAGCAAATCGATGCTGACGTTGAGAAGTCTAAGCGCGCAGGCCTACTGGCTAAATGTGACCTAATGACCTCTATGGTATTCGAATTCACGGATACTCAAGGTGTAATGGGCATGCACTACGCGACTCACGATGGTGAAGACGAGCAAGTTGCACTAGCACTTTACGAGCAGTACATGCCTCGTTTCGCAGGTGATGACCTACCAAGCACTGGTATCTCTTCTGCAGTAGCAATGGCAGACAAGCTAGACACTATCGTAGGTATCTTCGGTATTGGCCAAGCTCCAAAAGGTTCTGACCCATTCGCTCTACGTCGTGCATCACTAGGTGTGCTACGTATTATCGTTGAAAACGGCTACAACCTAGACCTAACGGATCTGATCGCAAAAGCGAAAGAACTACTAGGCGACAAGTTAACCAACGACAACGTAGAAGCTGACGTTATCGACTTCATGCTAGGTCGTTTCCGTGCATGGTACCAAGATGCTGGCTTCAGCGTGGATATCATCCAGGCAGTACTAGCTAACCGTCCAACTAAGCCAGCTGACTTTGACCAACGTGTTAAAGCGGTTTCTCACTTCCGTGAACTAGAAGCGGCAGAAGCACTAGCAGCAGCGAACAAACGTGTAGGTAACATCCTTGCGAAATTCGATGGTGAGCTAGCAGCTGATATCGATCTAGCCCTTCTTCAAGAAGATGCAGAGAAAGCACTGGCTGAAAACGTTGCCGTAATGACAGAAGCACTAGAGCCAGCATTCGCTACAGGTAACTACCAAGAAGCTCTGAGCAAGCTAGCAGCTCTACGTGAGCCTGTTGATGCGTTCTTCGATAATGTAATGGTTATGGCTGATGACGAAGCGCTTAAGAAGAACCGTCTAACGCTACTGAATAACCTACGTAACCTGTTCCTACAGATTGCTGACATCTCTCTACTGCAAAAATAAGTGTAAGTGAGGAAGCTGTTCAAAGCGATGCTCTGAGCAACGAAAGGTAAATACCCAAAGGGAAGCGAAAGCTTCCCTTTTTGTTTTTGTGAACCAAGCATTTGTTTGTAGAGGTGTTATTGATTAACTGAATGAATCAGCACTCAGACTGTAGAGGGCATTGTTTGCTATAACTGGCCTGTTAATTCAAGGGAAGGGAACAATGAAAAAAACAGTACTCGCACTTTCAATGCTTGCACTCAGCGCATGCAGCCAAACCAGCGACAACAGCCTATTATTGACGATTGATAACGACACTGTAGTATTCGAATCGACAGGCAAAGGCACTGTGATCGCAGAACAGGAACTCGCTAAAGGTAGCTATACCTTCTCCATCAGCGACAGTAAAAACACCTGTGGCACCAACTATGCACTGGCGAAAGAGAGTCGCATTAAATTCAATAAGCCCCTTCGCCTAGACGATTGCGCCGAGAAATCTGAGCTCGCCATTAAGGTCTTTCGCGCGAATACCTACCAGTTTACGCTCAACCCGCAAACTAATGAGTTAACGGTTCAAATAAAGCCAAAACAGCAACAACTCCAAAACTTTGCCTGCCCAGTACCTAGTGGCGCACCGACGACCATCAATGTTGCTCAAACCTTTGACGATGGCACCTTGGTCAGAGATGCCCTTTCCGGAATACAAACAACGGTCACTAACGGCAGTGTCACCATGCAGCCAGCAGAAAATAGCCAAGGTGTTTTGTTGCTAGAAAAGGTTGAGCCTGAAACCAAAGCAGATTTTAGTTGGGATAACGCCACGGTTTACTTCGTGATGACAGACCGTTTCCACAACGGCAACCCTGACAACGACAGCAGTTACGGCCGTAGCCAAGATGGACAAAATGAAATCGGCACCTTCCACGGCGGTGACCTAGCAGGCTTAACCGAAAAACTCGACCACATTGAATCACTGGGTGCTAATGCTATCTGGATTACATCTCCTTTAGAGCAGATACATGGTTGGGTTGGCGGTGGTGACCGTGGTGATTTCAAACACTACGGCTACCATGGTTACTACCATCAAGATTGGACCAAACTTGATAAGAACATGGGTACCGAAGACGAGCTAAGAACCTTCATCGATACTGCGCACAGCAAAGGAATTCGCGTTGTTTGGGATATAGTCATGAACCACACAGGCTACGCTACCCTTGCCGATATGCAGGAGTTCGACTTTGGTAAGCTCAACCTGAGTGATGAAGAAGCAACAAAAACGCTTGATGAGAGCTGGACAGATTGGCAACCTGCTAAAGGTCAGAACTGGCACTACTTCAACAACTACATCTCTTACGGCGACAAAGAAGCGTGGGAAAAATGGTGGGGCAAAGCCTGGCTACGCAGCGATATCGGTGCTTACGACTCTCCAGGTTACAACAACCTGACCATGTCATTAGCGCACTTGCCTGATTTCAAAACAGAATCGACAGAAACCACAGGGCTACCGAATTTCTATCGCAACAAATCCACCAGCGCGACTGATGAACTCAAAACACCTCGTGACCACCTCATCACTTGGCTTTCAGACTGGGTACGTGAATACGGCGTGGATGGCTTTAGAGTCGATACCGCCAAGCACGTTGAGCTGGAAGCGTGGGCAGAACTGAAAAAGAGCACTAACCAAGCACTGGCTGAATGGAAACAGAACAACCCAGACAAAGCTCTAGATGACCTACCCTTCTGGATGACCGGCGAAGTATGGGCACACAGCGTGGTGAAGTCAGATTACTTCGCTAACGGATTTGATTCGATCATCAACTTTGAATTCCAGAGCGATATCGCCCCTAAAGCGCTTAAATGCCTATCCGATCTCGATGCTGACTACCTTCGCTATGCAGAGAAGATCAGCAGTGACAGCGAGTTCAACGTGTTGAGTTACTTATCCTCTCACGACACCTCACTATTCTGGACGCAGCACGGCAATGACTTTGCCAAACAAACCAAAGCCGCGAATGCGTTAATGCTGGCTCCGGGTGCAGTCCAGATCTATTACGGAGATGAAATAGCCCGTGACTTTGGACCAACAGGATCAGACCCAATGCAAGGCACTCGCTCAGACATGCCTTGGGAGCAAATCACCGGAGAGCATGCCGAGTTGTTAAAGCACTGGCAAGCACTCGGACAATTCCGCCAACGCCACCCAGCTGTCGCGCAAGGTAAGCACATCATCCGCAACAGCAAGGGATATTACGCCTTCGAACGTCAATACCAAGATGACAAGGTGCTAGTTGTGTATACCGGCTCGAAATAAGCCAGCAGGGTTAAACAGTCAAAACTCATGGAGAAGCTTCGGCTTCTCCTTTTTGATCTCAAAAACTAGTGTAATAAGCAAGCAGTTACTCATTAGCCAAACTTTATAGAAGTTTTTTACGTGTTAGAGCATTTGGCGCTATGCGTCGCAAAAACATTGCGGTATGTTCAAGGATTACACTGATGGCAGACATAAGGTCTGCCTTAATGACACATAACAAGCAATCACAATGAATTAGGTAAAATAAGTAATGCAGTTCTCTAAGTTTGGTGAAAAGTTTAATCGTTACTCTGGAATCACTCGTTTGATGGATGATTTGAATGATGGCCTGCGCACTACTGGCGCAATCATGCTTGGTGGTGGCAACCCAGCCGCTATCCCAGCCATGCTCGATTACTTTAACCAAGCCAGTGCAGATATGCTCGCCAGTGGAGAACTCATCGCCGCCCTCGCCAACTACGATGGCCCGCAGGGCAAAGACAGCTTTATTAAATCTTTAGCGGCGATGCTAAAAGAGACCTATGGCTGGGACATCAGCGAAAAGAATATCAGCCTAACTAATGGCAGTCAAAGTGGCTTCTTTTACCTGTTCAACCTGCTAGCAGGCCAACAGCCAGATGGCTCACATAAGAAAATCCTACTGCCGATCGCACCGGAATACATCGGCTACGGCGATGCGGGAATTGATGACGATATCTTTATCTCTTACCACCCAGAGATCGAACTGCTAGAAAACCGCCAGTTCAAATACCACGTCGATTTCGAACAGCTAAAAGTGGATGACTCAGTCGCCGCTATCTGTGCGTCTCGCCCAACCAACCCAACCGGTAACGTACTGACCGACGAAGAAGTGCGTAAACTGGATAAGCTGGCGCGTAACAACAACATCCCACTGCTGATCGACAATGCTTACGGCCTACCATTTCCAAACATCATCTTTGAAGATGTGGAACCATTCTGGAATGAAAACACGATTCTGTGCATGAGCCTTTCTAAGCTTGGTTTGCCAGGAGTGCGCTGCGGTATCGTGATTGCGAGCGAAGAAGTCACTCAAGCACTAACCAACATGAATGGCATCATAAGCTTAGCGCCAAGCAGTGTTGGGCCAGCGATTGCCAATCACATGATTGAAAACGATGATCTACTGCGCTTGAGCAGCGAAATGATTAAACCTTTCTATAAAGAGAAGTCTTTGCGCGCTGTCGAACTGCTACAAGAAGCGATTGATGACCCACGTTTCCGTATTCACAAACCTGAAGGCGCTATCTTCTTGTGGCTATGGTTTGATGAACTGCCAATCACCACCATGGAACTGTACGACAGATTAAAAGCTCGCGGCGTGCTGATTGTTCCGGGTGAATACTTCTTTATCGGCCAAGAAGATGAGTGGGATCATGCTCATCAGTGCCTACGTATGAACTACGTACAAGACGATGAAGCAATGCAAAAAGGTATTGCGATTATTGCTGAAGAAGTGAAAAAGGCTTACGCAGAACAGTAATCAGAGCTTTTAGCTTACCGTAGACCAAATACAAAAAGAGCACCTCATAGGTGCTCTTTCACTTTTACTTCCCGATAGTTTTGTCACTTGAATACCCTAAATAATTGGGGGTTCAGCTAGGCGACTAGAAAATTCAGCCCTATGAGCATAGGGAACCTATGTGATTAGGGGGAATTTACGACGTCAACAACGCTGTAGCTTCAAGTATGACGGGGATTAGCCTTCTAGTAGGCTATTACCATTAATAGCAATCTTACGTGGTTGCATCGCTTCTGGGATTTCGCGTTCTAGGTCGATGTGAAGAAGACCATTTTCCATGCTTGCTCCTACTACTTTTACGTAATCTGCAAGTTGGAATTTACGCTCAAAATCACGCTCTGCGATACCTTGATACACATAGGTTTTTTCTGCTTCAGGTTTACGCTCACCTTTAACAATTAGCATGTTCTCTTTCTGAGTCAGATCTAATTGGTCATCAGCAAAACCAGCAACAGCCATAGTGATACGGTAGTTGTTCTCGTCTTTTTGCTCGATGTTGTATGGAGGGTAACCGCCAGAAGTATTCTTCGATGTGTTCGCTTCCATCATGTTGAATAGACGATCGAAGCCGATTGCGTTGCGGTAAAGTGGAGTGAAATCTACAGTTCTCATAATGCTATCCTTTTAGTAAGCAATAGTCTTAGCTGCGAATTTTACTTGATCGAACCTGTGTATGAGACCAAGTAAACAGCTAAGAGATTCAATTCGCATTCCTCGGGTTTCACCTCTGTTGGCGACAACACTGGGACATGACAGTGAATCAATTTTTAAGTTGTGTGCTGCTAAAGTTATCCTCTGTTGAGCGATACTTCGTCAGCGGTAATGAAGGTTCTGTTTCTTCTCTTGTAGAGCAAGACAGTCATCCTCTTCACAAATAGATATATGGATTGAGCAAAATAGTTTCAAGGGTCTCAAACAAAAAAAGTGCCCTCAAGGAAGGCACTTTGCTATAAGCTCAATATTTCATTGGGTGTGATTGATGTTATTTATACAAATGACAACTAACTAAGTGCTCAATCTCACCGTCAAATGCCAGGTTTGTTAACTCCGGTTTAACGTTTTTACACTCGAGTGTTGCTTGTGGACAACGCGTTCTAAAGGTGCAGCCACTAGGAGGGCTTAACGGTGACGGAACATCCCCTTGTAAAAAGTTTCGCTCTTTCGTTTTGGTAGGGTCTGGGACCGGGATCGCAGATAACAATGCTTTTGTATAAGGGTGTTTCGGATTGCGATAGAGCTCCTCAGCTGAAGCTTTTTCAACGAGTCGCCCCAGATACATCACGCCGACTTCATCGCATATATGTTGCACAACCGCTAAATCGTGGGCAATGAATAGAAAAGATATTCCCTTCTTCTCCTGCAATTCAGCAATGAGATTAAGCACCTGTGCCTGTACTGATACGTCCAACGCAGAAACAGGCTCATCAGCAACAATAAACTCTGGTTCAAGAACTAAAGCACGCGCAATTCCTACACGTTGACGCTGGCCGCCCGAGAATTCATGTGGATAACGATTCAGAACGTGCGGTCTTAAACCAACAATATCAATCACTTCTGCTATTTTTGCTTCTCGCTCTTCAATAGTTCCAATGTTATGAATATCGAGAGGTTCACGTAATATGTCATGAATCGTCATACGTGGGCTCAATGAGGCAAAAGGGTCTTGAAAGATAATCTGTATATCTTTACGTAAGTTTTTAAGTTCCTTACTAGGTAAGGCCACCAGATCTTGACCATTTAAGCTTACTTTGCCTGCTGTAGGTTCATGTAAACGCAGAATACAACGACCTAACGTGGACTTCCCACACCCAGACTCTCCCACTAAGCCTAATGTTTTTCCTTTGTAAATAGTAAATGAAACATCATCCACCGCTTTACAAACCGCACGATTTTTTTTGAAAAAGCTACTTCCAACAACAAACTCTTTCTTGAGGCCTTTAACTTCTAACAGCGGTATATTCATGCCATTCTCCCTTCTGCATGAAAACATGCGACTTGGTGCGTTTCTCCCTTACTTAGCTGTGGTCTTGACTCTCGACAAAGGTCAATGACACGATCACAACGGTCAGCAAATCGGCAACCTTTAGGTAAATTGGCCAAATCTGGAACCATTCCCTCAATGGTGGGTAAGCGAGGTATTTTCTTATCTCGCACAACAGGAATAGATTGCAATAAGCCTTTTGTGTAGGGGTGCTTGGGGGATGCGAAGATCTGCTCTACCGGTGCTTGCTCTATTATCTGTCCGCAGTACATGACAATAACACGCTGACAGGATTCAGCGACAACTCCAAGATCGTGTGTCACCAGCACAACAGCCATGTTGAACTCTTTTTGCAACCGAACCATTTCTTCCATAACTTGCGCCTGAATAGTAACATCCAGAGCCGTTGTCGGCTCATCTGCAAGCAGCAAATCCGGGCCGCATGAGAGAGCCATCGCAATCATGACACGCTGTCGCATCCCTCCAGATAACTGGTGAGGGTATTCATCAATGCGAGTTTCTGGAGATGGAATACCAACAGTTTCGAGCATTTCGATAGCACGTTGTCTCGCATTCACCTTGTTAAGGTTACTGTGCAAACGAATCACATCGACCATCTGTGTCCCAATTTTTAGCACAGGATTAAGAGCAGTCATCGGCTCTTGGAAAATCATAGAAATATCATTACCACGAACTCTGCGATACTCTTTTTCTTTTAACCCAACAAGCTCTTTACCTTTAAACTGAATACTGCCTGACGCTATCTTCCCTGGCGGTGAAGGAACTAGCCCCATCACAGCCAAAGAACTCACTGATTTACCACAACCAGACTCACCGACAATCGCAACGGTTTCTCCAGGGTTTACGTGAAAGGATATTTCATCAATAGCACGTACCGTCCCTTTATCATTTTTGAAATCGACAGCAAGATTGCTCACTTTTAATAACGGTTGATCATCGCTCACGCTATACCTTCCTTGGATCTAATGCATCTTGCAAAGAGTCTGAAAACAAATTAAACGCCAATACTAGGACAAACAGCAAACCGGATGCTGCAAAGAAATTCGCAAAGTGCCCAGCAGTCACATCGCTGCTTGCTTCTGAAATCATTAATCCCCAGCTAATGCTGTCTTTAATACCTAACCCTAGAAAGCTTAAAATAACTTCACTTTTTATGGCCGTAATAAACAACAGTGTCATATCCACCAACAACAGATGCATCGTATTGGGCATAAGGTGCTTAAAGATAACTCGATAAGTCGGTACACCCAATGAATGTGCCGCCTCAACAAATTCCATGCTTTTAAGTTTTATAACCTCACCACGAACAACCCGCGCCGTCCCCGTCCAAAATGCGATCGTCATGGCAAAGTGCATAGAGTATGGGCTATCATCGAAAGCGACTGCAATCGCAGCGACCATCAAAAAGTAGGGAATACAGTCGATACTATTCATGATCCACAGAATAAATTCGTCTAGAACGGTGCCTGAAAAATACCCCGTGATACAACCGAACCCCGCTCCAACAAGAGTCGCGAAGATGGCAACCGTTAAGCCGACTTCAAAAGCCGTTTTGGTGCTATATGTAGCACGCTGGAAGATGTCCTGCCCATTGATGTTTGTTCCAAACCAATGCTCTATTGTTGGGGCTGAAAAACTCGCCCCCATCATCTCATCCCAGTCTTGAGCGATAAAGCCAGCCCAAACGAGCAGTGCAACAGTAAAGTAGACGGCAACCACGAAAAAACTGATTAAACCTATCTTATCTCGTTTGAATTTAACCCAAGCTTTTGTCCATAAAGACTCTCGCTTTTGTAGGGTTAACTCCTCCGTACTAGGCTTCGCTAACGCTTCTAACATTGTATTCCCCCTACTTCAAAGAAACTCTTGGATCCACTGTTTTGTAAAGCACATCAACAATGCTCACAACAGCAATGAATAAGAATGTAATTAGAACAATGACAGCCTTCAGTACCGGTAAATCGCCCGTTGTAATCGCATCATAGGTAATCAGCCCAACTCCAGGGATACCAAAATAACTTTCTAAAAGTAAAGAGCCACCAATGACAACAAACGGAATAGAGAACACCACTCTCGTGATGATGGGGATCATTGCGTTCTTTAACACATGTTTAAAAAGAATGGTGGTCGGCTTATGACCAAATGCTTTGGCAGTACGAATGTGATCTCGATTTAACTCCTCGACCAACACCGCCCTGTAAAACCTAGTATTGTATCCAACTGACACAAAAACTGCGGAGATCGTAGGGACTGTCGTATAGTAAATATAATCAGACAAAGAGTTCACTTCCCAGCCATAGACTGGGAAGAGGTTAAGGCCAAAACTTGAACAGAAAATCAGTTGTGTTGCGATAATCACAATCAGGTATGAAATGCTCATGCCAACAACCGAAGACGACATCACCAGCTTATCGATAAGCGAGGCTCTATTTTGCGCAGCCAATAACGCCAAACCAACCCCCATCAAATGACCCAAAATAAAGCCGGGTGCTTGCAGTGCAAGCGAGACAGGAATGGTTTTGCTTAAAATAGAGGTAACTTTTTCACCCGTTGAATCTGAATACCCAAAATCAAAAGTAAAAACCTGCTTCACATATTCAGCATAACGGACCCAAAAAGGGTTGTCGTAACCGAGTTGATGACGCATTTCATTAATGTCTTCAATGGTCGGGTTTCGTCCCAATAGATCATATGTTTTATCCGGGCCAAAATAGACCATCAAGATAAAACTGATCAGCGTAACACCGAATAGTAGAGGCATGCTGTATATCAGCTTTTTACCACAATAACGCAACGTTTCCATTCAGCTTCGCCTTACTTTACATCCACATATTTGAAGTAGTTGCCAACAAAGTCATGTTGAGGCCACACAACGACGTCTTTATTCCACAAATCAATTCTCGTGCGAGAAAAGCTGCCAATACCGACGCAGTCTTCCACTAGCATAGTATTCATGGTTTGATAGATCGCCGTTCGTTCTGGGCTTGGTTGCATGACCGATGACTTCTTATACAATACATCGTATTCTGGGTTGCTGTAATTTGAGCTGTTGGAGCCAGGCGAGCGATTTGGACCGTAAAATAGTTGTAAAGTATTTTCCGCATCTGGGTAGTCCAGTAGCCAAGCAAGACCCATCATCTGCGTCTGACTATTCTTCAAATCACGGTTGTAATCCCCAAACGTTGCGTAACCTTTGAATTTAATTTTGTTTTTCGGGTAACCTATCTTAATTAAGTTGCCACGAAACTGTTCAAAAAACTGCTTATCACGTGTGCTAGAGACACTTGGATATTCTAGAGTCGGTAGATTTTTTGCGTTCCAACCGTTGGCTTTCAATAACGCTTTTGCACCAGCAATATCTTGCTGTATCGAGGCCTTATCCATATTTGGATCAAAGCCATCCGTGCCCGGTAAAATAAACCCTGGATAGGCTTTACCTAAACCGAGATAAAAACGCTCAATACGCTCATCCCAATTAAAAGATTTAACGATCGCACAACGTAATGCCTTATTTTGCGCCTCTGTTTTTGCGTCATCATCAAAACCAAAATAGTCGTCATCGAAGTTGAATAAGTTATAAATTAATTCCGATTGCGTCGTTACCCGATAGTGGTATTTTTCCGCATACTCTGGATTCAATGTTACTGGCTGTTTGGATGACAAAACCGTTTCAATTTGCTCATTTTGCAAGGTAGATACTTGGATTTCATTGCCTTTTGTGAACGAATTCCAACGTGCGGAAGGCTGTTTTATCCAGTTCGCTTCAATACGGTCGACGATCGGCAGTGTTTTACCATCAAGCGCCGCAATACCCGCTTTACCATGAACCGCAGGATCGTAACCCGAGCCAGCCAAATCAAACGTTTCATTTCGGTAGGTGGGGTTCCGTTCAAGGACAGTTTTCGTACTGTTGTGTGAGACCAATTTGTAAGGCCCAGAGCCTACAGGGTGTACTGAAAGTTCACGACCATACTTTGTGACAGCTTCGTGCGGCACCAAGGCGGAATAACCCATCGCCAATGTATACGTCAACTGAGGGAAAGGTTGAGTAAGCTTGATCTGAATGGTGTGGTCATCGAGAGCATGCAGGCCTTCAATGTCCTTCGAGTAATCTGCGCCATCCGCTTTCCATTGATCTAAGCCAACAATTTTTCCCGCCCATAACCAAGCACCTTGTGAGCGATTTTTAGGGTCAAAATGTCGTTTAATAGAGTAAACAAAATCACTGGCTACCACCTCTCGGCCTTTTCCGCCGTTAAAGGCTTCATCGTCGCTGTACTTAACGCCTTGTTTGATTTTGATGGTATACGTTAGGCCATCATCCGAAACTTCAGGTAATGCGACGGCAAGGTTAGGTTTTAACTCAAAAGGCACTTTGAGATACTTATATTCATACAGAGTATCGTAAACGGCCGTCACAATAGTATTGGAGTAGCTGGTGCCAGCTTGTGTCGTATCAAATGAAGTCGGTGTTCCATTATCTGAATATTTAAAAACTTTGGCATCATCTGCGATAGCAAAGCTTGATGCTACCAACATGGCCAAAGGCAACAGCCTGAATTTGCTCATAATATATCCTTATGTATGACTTTTTTTGAAGATAAACACGTTCTGGTGGACATTAACCTTTAAAAAGGAAATGCCTTTCATTCCAGTATGCTAAAAATTATTATTTCCGTAGTTATCCATAAACATGCCAGATAGACAAAGATCAATTGAACAATATTTGAACCAATCCACACAAAAACAACAAGTTGCATACAATTTGGTGGCATATTTATCAACATGCCTCTTCGAACCCATACAAGATAACGGCCGATAAGTTGCCGATTTCAATAGTAAAACTCTCAAAAGTCACCGTTTTTCGAGACAAAAAAACCACCTCGAATGAGGTGGTTTAATGGAAAGCATAACCAAAGCTCTCAAGCCATATTGATGACTAAACGTCTAGGTTTGATACTTTAAGTGCGTTCTCTTCGATGAAGTTACGACGCGGTTCAACTTGATCACCCATTAGCGTGGTGAACAGTTGGTCTGCACCGACTGCATCTTCAATAGTTACTTGCATCATGCGACGTGTCTCTGGGTCCATTGTGGTTTCCCAAAGCTGATCTGGGTTCATCTCACCTAGACCTTTGTATCGTTGTAGGCTTAGACCACGACGAGACTCTTTAATCAACCAGTTCAACGCTTCAACAAAGTTTGATACTGCTTGAGTACGCTCACCACGTTTGATGTAAGCGCCCTCCTCAATCAGACCGTCTAACGCTTCTGATAGGCTTGCTAGTTTGCCGTACTCTTTCGAGTTGAACAGATCAACGCTTAACGCGTGTTCGTGTGTTACACCGTGGGTACGAACGACAATCTTAGGTAGGCTTAGACCTAGCTCCTCATGCTTCTCAACTTCTAGAGAGTACTGGCTTGCACCAACCTCTTTCGCATTCAGTTGTTCTACTAGCTGCTTGCCCCATGCTTCTACTGCTGACTCATCGTGACACTGCTCTGCAGTTAGACGAGGCATGTAGATCATTTCATGCATTAGAGCATATGGGTAACGGCGGCTCATGCGCTCTACCAGCTTGATACCAGAGTTGTATTGCTGAACTAGCTTCTCTAGCGCTTCACCTGCCAATGCTGGTGCATCAGGGTTTACGTGTAGCGCTGCGTTGTCTAGAGCCAATGCCACTTGGTACTGGTTCATTGCATCTTCATCTTTGATGTACTGCTCTTGCTTACCTTTCTTCACTTTGTAAAGCGGTGGCTGAGCGATGTAGATGTAGCCACGCTCAATAAGCTCTGGCATTTGACGGTAGAAGAAGGTCAATAGTAGCGTACGAATGTGCGAACCATCGACATCGGCATCGGTCATGATAATGATGTTGTGGTAACGCAGCTTATCTGGGTTGTATTCGTCGCGACCGATACCACAGCCAAGAGCCGTGATTAGGGTTGCCACTTCTTGTGAAGAAAGCATCTTATCGAAGCGTGCTTTCTCTACGTTTAGGATCTTACCTTTTAGTGGAAGAATCGCTTGGTTCTTACGGTTACGGCCTTGTTTTGCGGAGCCGCCTGCCGAGTCACCCTCCACTATGTATAGTTCAGACAGTGCAGGGTCTTTTTCCTGACAGTCTGCAAGCTTACCTGGTAGGCCAGCTAGGTCTAAAGCACCTTTACGACGCGTCATTTCACGTGCTTTACGCGCTGCATCACGAGCTCGTGCTGCATCGATAATTTTAGTACAAACGGTTTTCGCTTCTGTTGGGTTCTCGATAAGGAACTCAGACAGTTTTTCACCCATCGCTTGTTCAACGGCAGATTTCACTTCAGAAGAAACCAGCTTGTCTTTAGTTTGGCTAGAGAACTTAGGATCTGGCACTTTTACCGAGATAACCGCAGTTAGGCCTTCACGAGCATCATCACCTGATGTTGCTGTCTTCGCTTTCTTAGAGAAGCCTTCCTTATCCATGAAGCTGTTCAGAGTACGCGTCAGCGCAGCACGGAAACCAGCAAGGTGAGTACCACCATCACGTTGAGGAATGTTGTTTGTGAAACAGTAGATGTTCTCTTGGTAACCATCATTCCATTGCATCGCTACTTCAACAGTAATGCCGTCTTCACGTTCGTGGTCGAAGTGGAAGATTTTTTGGATGATCGGAGTTTTGTTGGTGTTTAGGTGATCAACGAACGCCTGAATACCACCCTCAAACATGAAGTGATCCGATTTATCTTCTTCACGCTCATCAATTAGCTTGATAGAAACGCCTGAGTTTAGGAACGACAGTTCACGTAGACGTTTAGCTAGAATATCGTAGTGGAAAAGTACATTTGAGAATGTCTCTTCACTTGGCCAGAAACGGATTTCTGTACCCGTTTGGTCCGTATCACCAATCACAGCTAGTGGCGATTGAGGCTCACCATGGTGGTACGTTTGAGTATGGATTTTACCACCGCGGTGGATAGTAAGAGTAACCTGCTTAGACAGTGCGTTTACTACTGAAACACCTACACCGTGCAAGCCACCTGATACCTTGTATGAGTTATCATCGAACTTACCACCAGCGTGAAGAACCGTCATGATTACTTCAGCAGCAGACACGTTCTCTTCTGGGTGAATTTCAGTTGGAATACCACGGCCGTCATCGCGTACCGATACTGAATTGTCTTCATGGATAGTAACAATGATGTCATTACAGTGACCAGCAAGCGCTTCATCAATAGAGTTATCTACTACCTCGAAGACCATGTGGTGCAGACCGGTACCATCATCCGTGTCGCCAATGTACATTCCAGGACGCTTACGAACCGCATCCAGACCCTTCAGTACCTTAATACTCGATGAATCGTAATTATCTGACATAGTTACTCTCTGACTAATTATCCTTGCTCTATTTTGCCATGTTCCACATGAAACATCCTGCTATTTTCATCATGCATATCTGCAATCTGATCAGCGGTAATAGAGCTTACAAAAACTTGAGCCTCGGTCGCCTTTAAACACTCAGCAAGACGTGCACGGCGTTGGCTATCTAATTCGGAAGCGAAGTCATCTATTAAATAGATGCACTGCTTACCTGTCATTTGAGTGAGGTGTTGCCCTTGTGCTACTCGCAACGCACACACCATCAACTTCAATTGACCTCGTGACAAGACATCTTCCACTGGAGTGCCGTTCACTTTTATCTTCAGATCCGCTTTGTTTGGCCCACTAAAGGTGTAACCAAGCTGCTGATCCCTTTCAAAATTCTTCTCTAATATCTCGGCGTATGGGGTGTCTTTGTCCCAGCCGCGATAGTAGTTAATCTTTATCTCAAACTCAGGTAGGAAGGTCGCACAGATCTCTTCGGCGACTTCTTTAAGCTGCTCAACGTAGGTGGCACGCCACTCACTGATGCTTTCCGCTAAACGGGCCAGTTCTTGGTCCCAGTAGCTCAGCTCTCGATAATGCGTTGCCGTTTTCAATAAGGCGTTTCGCTGCTTATTGAGGCGCTTTACCCTGCCCCATGCATCATAGAAACCCGACTCACTGTGGAAGACTCCCCAATCAATGAATGCGCGGCGATGCTTAGGTCCATCTGTCAGTAAATCAAACCCTTCCGGGTGAATCAACTGCAAAGGTAAGACTTGCGCTAACTGCGCGAGTTTTTGCCCAGTTTGACCGCTTATTTTAACCTCTGTTGTGCCATCGCGCTGCTTATTAATGCCAATTGGCAGCTCAAATTGATCCGAGGTCATAAAACGGCCGTGCACAAACAGTTCGCTACACTCATTTTGTATGATGCGTCCCGTTAGGGAACTCTTAAATGAGCGACCGTGGCCGAGCAGATATACTGCTTCAAGAACACTGGTTTTACCGCTTCCGTTAGGCCCTATAAGAAAGTTAAAGCCTGATGACGGTAGAATGTCACAGGCTTCAATATTTCTAAACTGCTTAACGATTAGACGAGAGAGTGGCATAGCGTCATCATATTAATCATTAACGATGGCACCAACTCTACAGACGGATTGGCATAACAACGTACATTGCGCTGTCATCTTGTGCATTTTCAATCAAGGCACTCGCGTTCGCGTCTGACATTGAGATACGAACTTGCTCACAGCGCAGTGTATTGAGAACATCAAGTACATAGCTTACGTTAAAGCCGATCTCTAGTGCATCCCCCTCAAAGGTCACGTCCAGCATCTCTTCGGCTTCTTCTTGCTCTGGGTTGTTAGCAGTAATGCGCATCTCGCTATCTGCAAGGTTAACGCGAACACCACGGAATTTTTCATTCGACAGAATCGCAGCTCGAGAGAACGCTGAACGCAGTTCATCACAACCCGCTTCTAGCGTTTTGGTGGTGTTTTGCGGCATTACGCGGCGATAATCTGGGAAACGACCATCAACCAGCTTCGAAGTGAAGACATAGTTGTTCACTTCAGCGCGTACGTTTGAGTTACCAATCTGCAGTGTTACCGGTTGTTCAGGCGCATCCAATAGCTTCACCAGCTCTTGCACGCCTTTACGAGGAACAATGATCTGCTTCTGTGCGAAATCCGCACCAAGCTGCGCTTGAGATACCGCCATACGGTGACCATCGGTCGCCACACTGCGTAATGTAGAGCCTTCAATCTCAAACAACATACCGTTGAGGTAGTAACGAACGTCTTGGTTCGCCATTGAGAATTGAGTTTTTTCGATAAGACCACGCAGTTCGGCTTGCGTCACAGACACTTCAACTTCGCTGCTCCAGTCTTCTATATTAGGGAAATCGGCCGCAGGCAAGGTTGCCAATGAGAAACGGCTACGCCCAGAACGTACTTGAACGCGGTCGCCATCCAATACCACAGTGATCACTGAGCTATCAGGTAAACCACGGCAGATATCTAGGAATTTACGAGAAGGTACTGTGATGCTGCCGGCTTCGAAATCACCTTCAAGCGTTACACGGCTGATCAATTCAACTTCTAGGTCCGTTGCTGTCATCGACAACACGTTATCTTCTACCTTAATCAGTAGGTTTCCTAGAATTGGAAGTGTTGGCCTGCCACCTAGCGCGCCAGACACTTGTTGTAACGGCTTAATCAGATGACTACGTTCAATGGTAAATTTCATATCTTGCTCTTACGGTCTAAATGGCACGCAGCATATGTACGTGACCAAGATTCTGCTTATTAAGGTTAAGAATACTGTGTATTAAGAAGAAAGGGTACGAATCAAGTTCGAATAATCTTCTTTAATGTCGTGGCTCTCTTCACGCAGCTGAGCAATCTTACGGCAAGCGTGCAGTACCGTGGTGTGGTCACGGCCACCAAATGCATCACCGATCTCAGGCAAGCTGTGGTTAGTCAGCTCTTTTGCTAGCGCCATCGCCAGTTGACGTGGGCGAGCAACAGAACGAGAACGACGCTTAGACAGCAGGTCTGCCACTTTGATTTTGTAGTACTCAGCAACGGTCTTCTGAATATTATCGATAGTAACCAGCTTCTCTTGCAGAGCCAGTAGGTCACGCAGTGCTTCGCGCACGAAATCGATCGTGATTGGGCGGCCAGTGAAGTTCGCATTCGCGATTACACGGTTCAGTGCGCCTTCTAGCTCACGAACGTTAGAACGCAGACGCTTAGCAATAAAGAATGCCACCTCATCCGCAAGGTGAATTTGATGGTCTTCTGCTTTCTTCATTAAGATCGCAACACGCGTCTCAAGCTCTGGTGGCTCGATCGCAACCGTCAAACCCCAACCGAAACGAGATTTAAGACGATCTTCTACGCCGTTGATCTCTTTTGGATAACGGTCAGAAGTTAGGATGATCTGTTGGTTGCCTTCAAGCAGCGCATTAAAGGTATGGAAGAACTCTTCTTGAGAACGTTCTTTATTAGCGAAGAATTGGATGTCATCGATAAGCAAGGCATCAACACTACGGTAGTAGCGTTTGAATTCTTCGATCGCATTGTTTTGTAGCGCTTTAACCATATCCTGAACAAAACGCTCAGAGTGCATGTACACCACTTTTGCATTCGGCTTGCCATCAACAATGGCATTACCTACCGCGTGCAACAAGTGAGTTTTACCTAGGCCGGTGCCACCGTATAGGAATAGTGGGTTGTATGCCGCACCTGGGTTATCCGCCACCTGACGTGCTGCAGCCAAACCAAGTTGGTTCGACTTACCCTCAACGAAGTTATTGAACTTATGCTTAGGGTTGACGTTTGAACGGTGGTTGATATCCACATCCACAGGCTCTTCATCACGCCATGTGTTATGAACAGGCTTACGAGCTTGCAGCTGTGCAGGCGCTGACGACTCTGCCGCTACATCAGCAGCAGTGCGAGTTGGCGCAGGAGCCGATGCAGGCGCTGCTGGCTTTGGTGCCGACACACGCTTACTGCCGACTTCAAAATGCAGATGCGGGATATCATTGCCGCAATATTCTTGCAGCAGACGGTTAATGCTATTTAAGTACTTATCACGAACCCAATCGAGTACGAAACGGTTCGGTGCAAATAGAGTTAGAGTATTGTCATTGAGCTCCGCTTGTAACGGACGAACCCACATACTGAATTCTGTAGCTGGTAACTCTTCTTGAAGCTGTTGCAAACACTGCAACCAAAGCGAAGATGACACGGTGCCCCCACTCTATTTAAGTAATATGAAATGACTGCTAATTTTACCTGTTGATAAGTCAGATCACCAGCAATTGATCACAGATCCAGTGAATAAGATCCAAGTTATTCACAATAAATTTGTAATTAACCGGCGGATCCGCACATCTTGCCCCTAATTTACTCACACAACGATCCACTTATGCCCGGATCCTTGCTAGTTATCCCCAAAACGAGAATGCGATCTAGTTATGGTTAATAACATCTGGTTATTTATTCTATCGAGCAATTTACCAGTAACATCCAATCCCATAAATATAAGGAGTTACCAAATGAATAACTGGATTAAGGCTGCAATTGCGGCTATCGCACTCTCTGCTGCTACTGTTCAAGCTGCGACTGAAGTTAAAGTCGGCATGTCTGGTCGCTACTTCCCATTTACTTTCGTTAAGCAAGACCAACTACAAGGTTTTGAAGTGGATTTATGGGATGAGATCGGTAAACGTAACGACTACAAAGTTGAGTACGTGACAGCGAACTTCTCTGGTCTGTTTGGTCTTCTTGAAACGGGTCGAATCGATACCATTTCTAACCAAATTACAATGACGGATGCACGTAAAACGAAATACCTATTCGCAGACCCATACGTAGTAGACGGCGCACAAATTACCGTTCGTAAGGGTAATGACAGCATTAAAGGTATCGAAGACCTTGAAGGCAAAACAGTTGCGGTAAACCTAGGCTCAAACTTCGAACAACTGCTACACAGCTACGATAAAGATGGCAAGATCAACGTGAAAACCTACGACACAGGTATTGAACACGATGTCGCTCTTGGTCGTGCTGATGCATTCGTTATGGATCGCCTATCTGCACTAGAGCTTATCAAGAAGACTGGTCTACCATTACAGCTAGCAGGTCAGCCATTCGAAACGATTGAAAATGCTTGGCCTTTCGTAGACAACGACAACGGTAAGAAACTACAAGCCGAAGTAAACGAAGCATTAGCAGCAATGCGCGCAGATGGTACGCTAGAAAGTATCTCTCAGAAATGGTTTGGTGCGGACATTACTCAGAAGTAATCACTCACTCTCCATTCAAGGCCCACTGCTTTATACAGCGGTGGGCTTTTGCTTTTATATCACTGATAAAAACGCTTGATATCACGCGGCTTCCAATAAAAATACGAGATAGATTATGGGATTTGATTTTAACTACATGCTAGAGCTGCTACCGATACTGTTGAAGTATCTTGGCACCACCATGGAGATGGCGATTTGGGGCTTGTTCTTTGCTCTGATCCTGTCTGTGATACTGGCAAACATTCGTGTGTTCAAAATCCCAGTACTCGACCAACTCAGCCAACTTTATATTAGCTTCTTCCGTGGCACCCCACTGCTGGTTCAGCTGTTCCTCCTCTATTACGGCCTACCTCAGGTGTTCCCGTGGATGGTTGGTTTAGATGCATTCAGTGCTGCAGTCATTGGTTTAACCCTGCACTTTGCCGCTTACATGGCAGAGAGTATCCGCGCCGCGATTATCGGTATTGATCGCAGTCAGATGGAAGCGAGCCTTTCGGTAGGTATGACGACGAGCCAAGCGATGCGTCGAGTGATCTTGCCGCAAGCGACCCGCGTTGCTCTGCCTTCTCTGATGAATTACTTCATCGATATGATCAAATCAACCTCACTCGCCTTCACCCTTGGTGTAGCTGAGATTATGGCTAAGGCTCAGATGGAGGCGTCTTCAAGCTTCCGTTTCTTCGAGGCTTTCTTGGCAGTAGCGCTGATTTACTGGGGCGTGGTGGTTATCCTCACTCGCATTCAAATCTGGGCCGAAGTGAAACTGAATAAGGCGTACGTACGATGATCAAATTACAAAATATCCACAAGCACTTTGGTGACACCGAAGTGCTTAAAGGGATCGACCTAGAAATCAAGCAAGGTGAGATCATTGTTGTCATAGGTTCGAGTGGTACAGGAAAGTCGACACTACTGCGCTGTGTGAACTTTCTTGAGCAAGCCGACCAAGGCACGATCTCAATTGATGACATCAAAGTCGATGCCAAAAAGCACACCAAAGCAGAGGTGCTAGCACTGCGACGTAAGACTGGCTTTGTTTTCCAAAACTATGCCCTATTTGCTCACCAAACCGCCAAGCAAAACATTGCTGAAGGTTTGATTACAGTGCGTGGTTGGAAGAAGCAGCAAGCCTATGAAAAAGCACAGCAAATACTGGATGATATCGGCCTAGGTGACAAAGCAGACAGCTACCCTGCTGCGCTTTCTGGTGGTCAGCAACAACGTGTTGGTATTGGCCGTGCTATGGCACTCCAACCCGAGCTTTTACTGTTTGATGAGCCAACTTCTGCGCTGGATCCTGAGTGGGTTGGCGAAGTACTTAACCTAATGAAAAAATTGGCAAACCAGCATCAAACCATGCTGGTGGTTACCCATGAAATGCAGTTCGCTAGAGAGGTCGCAGACCGAGTGATCTTCATGGCTGACGGTCATATTGTCGAGCAGGGATCTCCACAGGATATTTTTGGTAATCCACAAGATCCTAAATTAAAAAAATTCCTAAATAAGGTGGGGATCGACTAAGGATCCTTGTGATTTTAGTTATTCTACGTATAATCCCCCGACCGGAATTTTAGTTAACCCAATCATTGACACTTTTTGTGACAGTGATTACAATTCCGCCTCTTTGTTGAGAGGCGTCGGTTTTCCTTTCTTATATAAAGAAGAGAAAAAATGCCCACGCCGGGTTTAACAAAAACCTAAAACTACTGATCAGTAAGGTAATTACAATGAAACGCACTTTTCAACCTACAGTTCTAAAGCGTAAGCGTACTCACGGTTTCCGTGCTCGCATGGCTACTAAGAACGGTCGCGCAACAATCAATGCACGTCGTGCAAAAGGCCGTAAGCGTCTTTCTAAGTAATCTTTGATTATTTTGAATAAGCTAGCCTTCGGTCGGGAGTTACGCTTGTTAACTCCCGAACATTATCAAAATGTCTTCAAGCAAGCTCATCGAGCTGGCTCTCCTCATTTCACCATCATTGCTCGAAATAACTCTCTTTCAAATCCTCGCCTTGGATTAGCCGTTCCGAAAAAACAGATTAAAACCGCCGTGGGTCGTAATCGATTCAAGCGTCTTACTCGTGAAAGTTTTCGTAACACTCAGCACAAACTTCCTAACAAAGATTTTGTTGTAATCGCTAAGAAGAGCGCGCAAGATTTAAGCAATGAAGAAATGTTCAAGCTACTCGACAAATTATGGCTTCGCCTGTCTCGCCCTTCGCGTGGATAGCGCTAATACCCATCTATTTTTATAGATGGTTTATTAGTCCACTCATCGGCCCACGCTGCCGATTTACTCCAACCTGCTCTTTATATGCGATAGAAGCGTTGAAAGCTCACGGTTTTGTAAAAGGGTGTTGGTTATCAGGCAAACGTCTATTAAAATGCCATCCTTTGAACGATGGGGGCTTTGACCCCGTTCCACCAGTCCAAAAACAAGACAGAGATAAATAACGATGGATTCTCAACGTAATATCCTGTTAATCGCATTGGCTTTGGTTTCTTTCCTACTTTTCCAACAATGGAATGTAGCTAAGAACCCAGCTCCACAAGCGGTTGAGCAGGCACAATCTGGCAGCACCCTACCAGCGCCATCTTATGCAGATGATCTAGACCCGGCTCCTGGTCAAGTTGCTTCTTCTGCAAAAACTATCACAGTGACCACTGATGTACTGACTCTGTCAATTGATACGGTTGGTGGTGATGTTGTGAAAGCAGACCTAAATGATTACTCAGCTGAGTTTGATTCTGAAGAGAGCTTTGTTCTTCTTAAGAATGAACCAGGCCACCAATTTATCGCGCAAAGCGGTCTAGTTGGTCCTCAAGGTATCGACCTTAGCAGCACTAACCGCCCTAGCTACACGGTTTCAGCAGACAGCTTCACGCTGGCTGACGGTCAGGATGAACTACGCATCCCAATGACTTACCAAGCGAACGGCCTAGATTACACAAAAACATTCATCCTTAAGCGCGGCAGCTACGCGATTGACGTTGAATACGATGTAGTCAACAACTCTGGTAACAATGCGACATTCGGTATGTACGCTCACCTACGTCAAAACGTTATGGATGACGGCGGTAGCCTAACAATGCCAACTTACCGTGGTGGTGCTTACTCTACGGAAGACACGCGTTACAAGAAATACAGCTTCGACGATATGCAAGATCGCAACCTGTCTCTTAACCTAGCAAACGGTCAAGGTTGGGCAGCGATGATTCAACACTACTTTGCAAGTGCTTGGATTCCACGCGACGAAGCAGGCAGCAACCTTTACACTCGTGTAATTGGTAACCTAGGCGACATCGGTGTTCGTATGCCGAACAAAACTATCGCTAACGGTGACGAAGCAAGCTTTAAAGCAACGCTTTGGGTTGGTCCTAAACTTCAAGACCAAATGGCAGCAACTGCACCAAACCTAGACTTGGTAGTAGATTATGGCTGGCTATGGTTCATTGCTAAACCACTTCATACTCTGCTTTCGTTCATTCAAGGCTTCGTATCGAACTGGGGTGTAGCAATTATCATCCTAACTTTCATCGTTCGTGGTGCTATGTACCCACTAACGAAAGCTCAGTACACGTCTATGGCGAAAATGCGTATGCTTCAGCCTAAGCTGACAGCAATGCGTGAGCGTATTGGCGACGACCGTCAACGCATGAGCCAAGAAATGATGGAGCTTTACAAGAAAGAGAAAGTAAACCCACTAGGTGGCTGTTTACCTATCCTTCTGCAAATGCCTATCTTCATTTCGCTATACTGGGCACTAATGGAGTCTGTTGAACTACGTCACTCACCGTTCTTCGGTTGGATTACTGACCTTTCAGCGCAAGACCCATACTACATCTTGCCACTTCTGATGGGTGCTTCAATGTTCCTAATCCAGAAGATGAGCCCGACGACTGTAACGGATCCAATGCAGCAGAAGATCATGACCTTTATGCCGGTTATGTTCACATTCTTCTTCCTGTTCTTCCCTTCAGGTCTGGTTCTTTACTGGCTAGTATCGAACATCGTAACTCTGATTCAGCAAACGCTTATCTACCGCGCGCTGGAGAAGAAAGGCTTACATTCTAAGTAAGTTCGATAATAGAAAGAGCTAAAGAAAGGCGACCAAAAGGTCGCCTTTTTGTTTTTAGCTGATTACAATTCAGCTAATTGATTAATCGTGAATGCCCTTTTTCGCGTTCACATGCTAGCAGGCACAACTATGACTACAGATACGATTGTTGCTCAAGCGACCGCGCCCGGCCGTGGTGGCGTCGGTATTATCCGCGTTTCCGGCCCATTAGCGACTCAGGTTGCCCTAGAAGTAACGGGAAAAACACTTAAGCCTCGCTACGCTGAGTACCTACCTTTTAAATCTGCCGATGGCATCGAGCTCGACCAAGGTATCGCGCTCTACTTCCCTAACCCGCACTCTTTTACCGGCGAAGACGTTCTAGAGCTGCAAGGTCACGGTGGCCCAGTGGTTATGGATATGCTCATCAAGCGCATCCTGGGGATCTCTGGTGTGCGTGCAGCTCGCCCTGGTGAGTTCTCAGAGCGTGCGTTCTTGAACGACAAGATGGACTTAACCCAAGCTGAAGCGATTGCTGACTTGATTGACGCAAGCTCAGAAGAAGCGGCAAAATCAGCGCTGCAATCATTGCAAGGTGAGTTCTCTAAGCGCATTAATACGCTGGTCGATTCACTGATTCACCTACGAATCTATGTTGAAGCAGCGATAGACTTCCCTGAAGAAGAAATCGACTTTCTGGCTGACGGTAAAGTAAGTGCTGACTTACAGGCTATCATCGATAACCTAGAGGCGGTGCGCCAAGAAGCCAACCAAGGCGCCATCATGCGTGAAGGCATGAAGGTGGTGATCGCTGGTCGCCCAAATGCCGGTAAATCTAGTCTACTGAACGCGCTGTCAGGCAAAGAGTCGGCAATCGTGACCGATATTGCTGGTACCACACGTGATGTACTGCGAGAGCATATCCATATTGATGGTATGCCACTGCATATTATCGATACCGCAGGCTTACGTGATGCATCTGACGAAGTCGAAAAAATCGGCATTGAGCGTGCTTGGGAAGAAATTGCTCAGGCTGACCGAGTCCTATTTATGGTGGATGGCACTACAACCGATGCCACTGACCCGAAAGATATCTGGCCAGATTTCGTTGATCGTTTGCCAAATAACATAGGGATGACCGTCATTCGTAACAAAGCGGATCAAACCAATGAAGAGCTCGGGATTTGTCACGTAAACGATCCAACTCTGATTCGCTTGTCCGCAAAAACAGGTCAAGGCGTGGATGCCCTACGCAGTCATCTAAAAGAGTGTATGGGCTTTGCTGGTGGTCATGAAGGTGGCTTTATGGCTCGCCGTCGTCACTTAGATGCGCTTGAGCGTGCCTCTGAGCACCTCGATATTGGCCAGCAGCAACTTGAAGGCTACATGGCGGGTGAAATCTTGGCGGAAGAGCTTCGTATCACTCAGCAACACCTTAATGAGATAACGGGCGAGTTCAGCTCAGACGATCTCTTGGGGCGTATCTTCTCTTCATTCTGTATTGGTAAATAACCCAAGAAGGCTGGCTAATGCCGACCTTTTTCTTTAGTAAGGACAGCTTAATGATCCACATTATTACAGGTAGCACCTTAGGTGGCGCTGAATACGTTGGCGATCACCTTAATGATCTTCTAGAAGAACAAGGCCATGAGATAACGCTACACAACCAGCCTACATACAATGATATCCCTCAACAAGGCTTCTGGTTAGTGGTGACCTCGACCCATGGTGCCGGTGAATTTCCTGACAATATCAAGCCATTCATAGCCGATCTGACAGAGCACGCACCTCAACTCGATAAGGTTCGCTTTGCAGTCATTGCCATTGGTGATTCAAGCTACGACACCTTCTGCGCAGCAGGCCAAACCGCTCATGAGTTATTAACAAAACTTGGCGGACAGGCGATTTCTGACTGTTTTACCATCGATGTTTTGGAGACTCCGGTCCCTGAAGACGCTGCAGAAGAGTGGTTTAACGATCATAGTGACCAATTTTAACCCTCTATTCTCTTAAAAAAGCGGCTTTTGCCGCTTTTTTTGTGCCTGAATATCGAGATTGTGAATAACTTTTTGGGGTAAAGCCGAAAATTAGCCATTTATTTTCAAGATCTGTTGTGGATAAGATCATACATATTCGGTGATTAACCTATAGTTATCCAAATAACAAGTTTTAGAGCTATTTACCCCTGTGAATAAGTAGCCATTTTGATCCCAGCTAATCCTCATCCTGATCAAAGTTAGATCACACCATTTGATCCAAAAAAGATCCATGATCTCGTTGATCATTTTTGACTTATCCACAGACCGCTTCGATCCTAATAATAGATCCAATAAAAGATCTCTTTAAAGATCTTATCTATATTAATTAAAAACAGCTTAATCGAAAAATTCCAAAAACGTTTTCTCAAGCTATGAAAACAGGTAGAATATCGCTCCTTTTTATCAGTCTAGAAAACGTTTGAATACCTGAGGTCGGTTCATGCTTTATCACGAAAAATTTGACGTCATCGTTGTTGGTGGCGGCCATGCAGGAACGGAAGCCGCACTCGCATCTGCACGTACTGGTCAAAGTACGTTATTACTTACTCATAATATCGATACCTTGGGACAAATGTCTTGTAACCCAGCTATCGGTGGTATCGGTAAGGGCCACTTGGTGAAAGAGGTCGATGCAATGGGTGGTTTGATGGCGCAAGCCATTGATCATGCAGGTATTCAGTTCAGAACACTAAACGCGTCAAAAGGCCCTGCGGTTCGTGCAACTCGCGCTCAAGCAGACCGTGCACTCTACAAAGCCTTTGTTCGTAATGTCCTTGAAAACACGCCAAATCTAACCTTGTTCCAGCAATCGGTTGATGACCTGATCGTTGAACAGGATCAAGTGGTCGGTGTGGTCACTCAAATGGGCCTTAAGTTCCGTGCTAATGCTGTGGTACTGACGGTAGGGACATTCCTCGGCGGTAAGATCCATATTGGTATGGAAAGCTCTTCTGGTGGTCGTGCTGGCGATCCACCATCGATCGCTTTGGCTGACCGACTTCGTGATCTTCCATTTCGAGTTGATCGCCTGAAAACAGGTACACCTCCTCGTATCGATGCGCGCAGTGTTGATTTTTCTGAACTTGAGGTTCAGCACGGTGATAACCCAACACCGGTTTTCTCATTCATGGGCAGCCGAGCACAACAGCCGCGCCAAATCCCATGTTACATCACGCATACCAATGAAAATACGCACGATGTGATTCGTGCCAACCTTGACCGTAGCCCGATGTACGCTGGCGTGATTGAGGGTATTGGTCCTCGCTACTGTCCTTCGATTGAAGACAAAGTGATGCGTTTTGCTGATAAAAACAGCCACCAAATTTTTATTGAGCCTGAAGGCCTAACGACACATGAGTTATACCCGAATGGTATCTCTACTAGTCTGCCGTTTGATGTACAGGTTCAAATTGTTCGCTCAATGAAAGGGTTCGAAAATGCTCACATCGTGCGTCCTGGCTACGCAATTGAGTATGATTTCTTTGATCCTCGCGACCTAAAACTGACTTACGAAACTAAGTTTATTAAAGGCTTGTTCTTTGCTGGTCAAATTAACGGTACTACCGGTTATGAAGAAGCAGCAGCACAAGGCCTCATGGCTGGCTTAAACGCAAGCTTATTCACTCAAGGCAAAGAGGGCTGGAGCCCACGTCGTGACCAAGCTTACATGGGCGTTCTTATCGATGACCTATCAACTATGGGCACCAAAGAACCGTACCGTATGTTTACGTCTCGTGCGGAATACCGTCTGTTGCTTCGTGAAGACAACGCCGATATCCGTCTGACAGAAAAATCTCGTGAACTTGGTTTGGTTGATGATGCGCGTTGGGCTCGATTCAACGAGAAGATGGACAACATGGAGAAAGAGCGTCAGCGTCTGAAAGAGACTTGGATTAATCCAAAATCTGAAGATATTGGCGCGCTGAACCAGATCCTAAAAACACCGATGTCTCGTGAAGCGAGCGGAGAAGATCTTCTGCGTCGTCCAGAAATGACTTATTCACAGCTGACGGCTCTGGATCGTTTTTCTCCAGCACTGGAAGATCAACAAGCGGCTGAGCAAGTTGAGATCCAAGTGAAGTACGAAGGCTACATTCAGCGTCAACAAGACGAAATTGAAAAATCACTGCGTCATGAAAACACCAAACTGCCGGCTGATATTGATTACAGCCAGGTAAAAGGGCTTTCTAACGAAGTAGTTCTAAAACTAACTAACGCTAAACCGGATTCAATTGGTATTGCTTCTCGTATTTCGGGTATTACACCTGCGGCAATTTCAATCCTATTGGTTTACTTGAAAAAACACGGCCTGTTGAAAAAGGGTGAGGAAGCATAATGAGCGTATTACGCGAAAAACTGGATCTCCTGATTGGCCAGACTGACCTAGAAGTATCTGAAAAACAACGTAGCCAGCTAGTTGGCTATGTTGAGTTACTCAACAAATGGAACAAGGCTTACAATCTGACTTCGGTTCGTGACCCATTAGAAATGATGGTGAAACATATCTTAGATAGCATCATTGTTAGCACTCACTTACAGGGTAAGCGCTTTATCGATGTGGGAACCGGACCTGGCTTACCTGGGATTCCGCTCTCAATCATGAACCCAGACTGCGAGTTTTACTTGCTAGATAGCTTAGGTAAGCGTATTCGTTTTATTAAGCAGGTGGTTCATGAGTTGGGAATCGACAACGTCGTGCCGGTCCAAAGCCGTGTTGAAGAGTTTCAACCTGAAGAAAAGTTTGATGCAGTGCTCAGTCGCGCATTTGCGTCAATGACAGACATGGTAGAGTGGTGTCACCATTTACCTAAAGAGCAATCCGGTGTATTTTTGGCTCTTAAGGGACAACATCCTAGAGATGAAATCGACCTGTTACCTGAATGGTGTTCAGTGACAGACATCAAAGCTTTGCGAGTACCAGAGCTTGATGGAGAGCGTCATCTAGTAACTTTATCGCGTCAGGGATAATCAGCGAGGCCATAGTGGGTAGAATCGTAGCAATTGCCAACCAGAAGGGCGGCGTAGGAAAAACAACAACTTGCATTAACTTAGCAGCATCAATGGCGGCGACAAAGCGCAAGATATTGGTTGTTGACCTCGATCCTCAAGGTAATGCCACTATGGCGAGCGGTGTCGACAAATATCAGGTTGAAGCAACTGCTTACGATTTGTTGGTTGAAGACACCCCATTTGATGAGGTGGTTTGTCGAAGTACATCTGGCAATTATGACCTCATCGCCGCTAACGGTGATGTTACTGCGGCAGAAATCAAGCTGATGGAAGTGTTTGCGCGCGAAGTTCGCCTTAAAAACGCACTCGCATCCATTCGCGATAATTATGATTTCATCTTTATTGATTGCCCACCCTCATTAAACCTTCTTACAATTAATGCCATGGCAGCTGCTGATTCCGTATTAGTTCCAATGCAATGTGAATACTTTGCTCTTGAAGGTTTGACTGCGTTGATGGATACCATAAGCAAGCTTGCGGCGGTGGTGAACGAGAACCTGAAGATCGAAGGTCTTCTGCGTACTATGTATGATCCTCGCAACCGCTTATCAAACGAAGTATCAGATCAACTCAAAAAACACTTCGGTAGCAAGGTCTACCGAACTGTGATCCCTAGAAATGTACGTCTTGCTGAAGCGCCGAGTCACGGCAAACCTGCAATGTACTACGACAAATATTCCGCTGGTGCTAAGGCATACCTTGCACTTGCTGGCGAAATGTTGCGTCGTGAAGAAGTCCCAGTATAGGTCTAACCAAAGGAATTCGCTCAATGTCTAAGCGTGGTTTAGGAAAAGGGCTAGATGCATTGCTTGCAACTAGTTCAATGGCTCGTGAAAAACAGCAAGTCGCTTCTCATAGTCAGGCGTTATCGGCTGATGGAGAGCTTACAGAATTGGCTGTTGGTAGCTTGAGGCCAGGTGTTTATCAACCGCGTAAAGATATCGCGTCTGAAGCGCTAGAAGAGCTGGCGGCTTCAATTCAATCTCAAGGCATCATTCAGCCAATCGTTGTACGTCCATTAGCGCAAGATCAGTATGAGATTATTGCGGGTGAGCGTCGTTGGAGAGCGGCTCGTCAAGCAGGCCTTAAGCAAGTGCCGTGTCTGGTCAAGCGAGTGGAAGACAAGGCCGCGATTGCGATGGCGTTAATCGAGAATATTCAGCGTGAAGACCTGAATGTTATTGAAGAAGCACAAGCGCTAGAGCGCTTACAGAATGAATTTGAACTGACGCACCAGCAAGTCGCTGATGTGATTGGTAAATCGAGAGCAACGGTTAGTAACTTATTACGTCTAAATCAGCTCGAAAATGAAGTAAAAGGTTTAGTTTCCAATAAACAACTGGAAATGGGGCATGCTCGAGCACTGCTTGCGCTCGAAGGTGATACCCAGGTTGAGGCAGCGAACACTGCGGCGACCAAAAACATGACCGTGCGTCAAACTGAACAACTTGTCAAAAAGTGTTTAAAACCAGACGTTGAGCCAGAATCGAAGCCAGAAGACACAGAAGCTATCGAACTTTCACGAAGACTCACTGAAAAATTGCAAGCAAACGTTTCAGTTACTCGTTCTGTTAGCGGTAAGTCAAAAGTGACAATTACTCTTGATGAGCCTCACAAATTAGAGCAACTTATTGCTAAATTAGAGTACTAAATGAGATAATTGATTTAGGTCAATTATGTAATAAACAAGTAATTTCGTACAAAAGTTGTCGGTTTGTATGCAAAAATGTAAATGATTGCAGCGTTCTTATTGCAATCGATTTGGCTGAACGTATAATTTTCGCCAATTTCTCAGCACGCTTTTTAGCGAGTGGTAAAGTGGGCTTAAAGAGGAACGAATACATGGTAGCGGCGTTAGCAAGACCAGGACGAGTGCTTGCAAAGCAAATGTTATTGATCGAGCTTAGCGCGGTTATATTAGTGGCGATAGGGTTAGGTTTAGCTGTTAATCCTGACTGGGGTTTTGCTGCATTTATCGGTGGCGGCATTTTTGTCATCGCGAATGTGGTTTTTTGTGTGTGTGCTTTCCTTTTTTGTGGAGCTCGCGCGACTAAGTTAGTTGCGGCGTCGTTCTATGCTGGCGAAGCGCTAAAAATCCTAATCACAGTTCTACTATTCTCTATTGTCTACATGTATATGCAGGTGGAGTTAATTCCCCTCAAACTGACCTATTTACTGGTTCTTGGTATTAATATCTTTGCGCCAGTGCTTTTCATTAACAATAAGAAATAGGACGAGTTATGGCTGCGGCAACAGCATCCGGATACATTGAACACCACCTACAGAATCTATCTTTAGCTAAGTTAGGTTTTGTAGAGGAGACAAGTTTCTGGAACGTACATATAGACAGTCTGTTTTTTTCGGTGTTGACAGGGATGTTATTCCTTTGGGTTTTTCGCTCAGTCGCTAAGAAAGCAACAGTAGGTGTACCTGGTAAGCTTCAGTGTTTTGTAGAAATGGTAGTGGAATTCGTTGGCGACAACGTTAAAGAAACTTTCCATGGCCGCAACCCGCTGATTGCCCCATTAGCACTGACTATATTCTGCTGGATTATTTTAATGAACTTGATGGACTTAGTGCCAATCGATTTCTTACCATATCCTGCAGAGCATTGGTTAGGCATCCCTTACTTGAAAGTGGTTCCTACAGCTGATGTAAATATAACCATGGCAATGGCTCTAGGTGTTTTTGCTCTGATGATCTACTACAGCATCAAAGTAAAAGGCTTGGGCGGATTTGCTAAAGAATTGGCACTGCATCCATTTAATCATCCAATCATGATTCCATTTAACTTGGTACTTGAGGTAATTTCGCTTCTGGCGAAGCCACTATCTCTAGGTATGCGTTTATTTGGTAATATGTTTGCGGGTGAGGTGGTGTTTATTCTTATCGCGGCAATGCTACCGTGGTACTTACAATGGGTAGGTGCACTACCTTGGGCTATCTTCCATATCTTGGTTATTTTGATTCAAGCATTTGTTTTCATGATGTTGACAATTGTTTACTTATCAATGGCTCATGAAGATAGTGATCACTAAAAAAAAATTTTTAAGCTTTATTCTAACTATTAATGTTAATCGGAGAACGTAAATGGAAACTGTACTAAGTTTTTCAGCAATCGCTGTTGCTATTATTGTTGGTCTTTGTGCCGTAGGTACTGCAATTGGTTTTGCTATTCTTGGTGGTAAATTCCTAGAAGGCGCTGCGCGTCAACCTGAAATGGCTCCTATGCTACAAGTTAAGATGTTCATCATCGCTGGTCTACTGGATGCTGTTCCAATGATCGGTATCGTAATCGCACTACTATTCACGTTTGCTAACCCATTTGTTGGTCAACTAGCAGGCTAATTAACTCTTCAATAGTTAATTAAATTTTTGTAGTTGATTCTTAACGAGGGGTAGCTGTTGTGAATATGAACGCAACTCTGCTAGGTCAAGCAATTGCTTTTTCACTGTTTGTTTGGTTCTGCATGAAATATGTATGGCCACCAATCATGCAAGCAATTGAAGAGCGTCAGAAGAAAATTGCTGACGGTCTAGTAGCCGCTGAGCGCGCTGCTAAAGACTTGAACCTGGCACAAGCCAACGCTTCTGAGCAAATGAAAGAAGCAAAGCGCACTGCAACTGAGGTTATTGAACAGGCAAACAAACGTAAAGCTCAAATTATTGATGAAGCTCGCGAAGAAGCTCAGGCAGAACGCCAGAAAATCTTAGCGCAAGCGGAAGCAGAACTTGAAGCTGAGCGCACACGTGCCCGTGATGACCTGCGCAAACAAGTCGCAACTCTGGCTATAGCTGGTGCTGAGAAGATCCTTGAGCGTACGATCGATAAAGACGTACACAAAGACCTTCTTGACAACATTACTGCAAAACTTTAAAGCAAGGGGCTGTATATGTCTGATTTGACAACAATCGCACGCCCCTATGCTAAAGCAGCTTTTGACTTTGCGGTAGAGAAAGGTGAGCTTGACCAATGGAGTCAAATGCTCTCTTTTGCTGCCGAAGTGGCACAAAACAATGATATCCACAATCTACTAAGCAGTTCTCTAACTGCTGAAAAATTAGCGGAAGTATTCATTGCAGTTTGTGGCGAACAATTTGATGAATTCGGCCAGAACTTGATTAAAGTGATGGCAGAGAATGGCCGCTTAATGGCTTTTCCTGATGTTTGCAAAGAGTTCTTATTGCTCAAACAAGAGCACGAGAAAGAGATCGACGTTGAAGTAACTTCAGCAGTTGAACTTTCAGAAGAACAACGCGCAGATATCAGCAGCAAATTGGAACAGCGCCTAGCGCGCAAAGTACAGCTGAATTGCAGTATAGATGAGACTCTGCTTAGCGGAGTTATTATTCGAGCCGGAGACCTAGTCATCGATAACTCAGCGCGTGGTCGACTAGACCGCCTGAGCGATGCATTGCAGTCTTAATGGGGATTGGAGCATGCAACTTAATTCCACTGAAATTAGCGATCTAATTAAACAACGTATTGAATCTTTCGACGTTGTTAGTGAAGCTCGCAATGAAGGTACTATCGTTTCGGTAAGCGATGGCATCCTTAGCATTCACGGCCTAGCGGACGTGATGCAAGGTGAAATGATTGAACTACCGGGTGGCCGTTACGCGCTAGCACTTAACTTGAACCGTGATTCGGTTGGTGCTGTTGTAATGGGCCCATATGCTGACCTACAGGAAGGCATGAAAGTTACAGGTACTGGCCGCATTCTTGAAGTGCCAGTAGGTCCAGAACTACTTGGTCGTGTTGTAAACACACTAGGTGAGCCAATTGATGGCAAAGGTCCTATCGAAGCGAAACTGACTTCGCCTGTAGAAGTAATTGCACCAGGTGTAATCGACCGTAAATCGGTAGATCAACCTGTACAAACTGGTTACAAGTCTGTTGATTCAATGATCCCAATCGGTCGTGGTCAACGTGAGCTAGTAATCGGTGACCGTCAAACTGGTAAAACAGCGATGGCGATCGATGCGATTATTAACCAAAAAGATTCAGGTATTTTCTCTATCTACGTAGCAATCGGTCAGAAAGCATCGACTATCGCTAACGTAGTTCGCAAACTAGAAGAGCACGGCGCGCTAGCTAACACTATCGTTGTTGTTGCATCAGCTTCTGAATCTGCAGCGCTACAATACCTAGCGCCATACGCAGGTTGTGCGATGGGTGAATACTTCCGTGATCGCGGTGAAGATGCACTGATTGTTTATGATGATCTATCTAAGCAAGCTGTAGCTTACCGTCAGATCTCGCTACTACTTAAGCGTCCACCAGGTCGTGAAGCGTTCCCAGGTGATGTTTTCTACCTTCACTCTCGTCTACTAGAGCGTGCTGCTCGTGTAAGCGAACACTACGTAGAAACATTCACTAACGGTGAAGTGAAAGGCAAGACTGGTTCTTTAACTGCTCTTCCTATCATCGAAACGCAAGCTGGTGACGTATCTGCATTCGTACCGACGAACGTAATCTCGATTACCGATGGTCAGATCTTCCTACAAACTGAGCTATTCAACGCGGGCGTACGTCCAGCTGTTGACCCAGGTATCTCAGTATCTCGTGTAGGTGGTTCAGCGCAGACTAAAATCATCAAGAAGCTATCTGGCGGTATCCGTACAGCTCTAGCACAGTACCGTGAACTTGCGGCATTCGCACAGTTCTCGTCTGACCTTGATGAAGCGACTAAGAAGCAGCTAGACCATGGTCAAAAAGTTACAGAGCTAATGAAGCAGAAGCAATACGCTCCTATGTCTGTATTTGACCAAGCACTTGTAATCTTCGCTGCAGAGCGTGGTTACCTTCAAGACGTAGAGCTTGCTAAGCTTCTAGACTTTGAAGCTGCTTTACTATCGTTTGCTCGCGGTCAATATGGCGATCTAGCTACACAGATCGACACAACGGGTGCTTACAACAATGATATCGAAGCTGAGCTGAAGAAGCTTGTCGACGATTTCAAAGCAACCCAGACCTGGTAATTGGTGGGTGGCCTTCGGGTCACCTCATACCATTAACGGAGAGTAACGATGGCCGGCGCAAAAGAGATACGTAATAAAATCGGTAGTGTTAAAAGCACACAGAAGATTACGAAAGCAATGGAAATGGTAGCAGCTTCAAAAATGCGTCGTTCTCAAGACGCAATGGAAGCTACTCGTCCATATGCAGAAACAATGCGTAAAGTGATCGGTCATTTGGCTAACGGTAGCCTTGAGTATAAGCATCCTTATCTTGAGGAACGTGAAGCCAAACGTGTTGGTTACATCATCGTTTCTACAGACCGTGGTCTTTGTGGTGGTTTGAACATTAACTTGTTCAAGAAAGCCATGAACGACATGAAAGATTGGTCTGAGAAAGGTGCTGACGTTGAACTGGCAATTATCGGTTCAAAAGCAACAGCATTTTTCAACAACAGCGGCGCGAAAGTAGCAGCTCAAGTTTCTGGCCTAGGCGATAGTCCTAGCCTTGAAGACTTAATCGGCTCTGTAAGCGTAATGCTAAAGAAATATGATGAAGGTGAATTGGATCGCCTGTTCGTAGTGTTCAACAAGTTTGAAAACACTATGGTACAAGAACCAACGATCGATCAATTACTTCCTTTGCCTAAATCAGATAGCGAAGATATGCAGCGCGATCATGCTTGGGACTACATTTATGAGCCTGAGCCAAAACCACTACTAGATGCACTATTGGTTCGTTACGTCGAATCTCAAGTGTACCAAGGTGTGGTAGAGAACCTTGCTTGTGAGCAAGCGGCTCGAATGATTGCAATGAAAGCTGCAACCGACAACGCTAGCGACCTAATCGATGATTTAGAGCTTGTGTACAACAAGGCGCGTCAAGCGGCTATTACACAAGAACTTTCTGAAATCGTTTCAGGCGCAGCAGCGGTTTAATCGCTTATTCGTTTTAAGCTTAGGTAAAACTAAATAGTTAGAGGATTAACGATGGCTACAGGTAAGATCGTACAGATCATCGGTGCGGTAGTCGACGTAGAGTTCCCACAGGGCGAAGTACCTCGTGTATACGATGCTCTGAATGTTAATGAAGTGAAAGAGCGTCTAGTTCTTGAAGTTCAGCAACAACTTGGCGGTGGCGTAGTTCGCGCAATCGTAATGGGTAGCTCTGATGGTTTACGTCGTGGTTTGACAGTTGAAAATACTGGCGCTCCAATCTCAGTACCAGTAGGTACTAAGACCTTAGGTCGTATCATGAACGTTCTAGGTGACGCGATTGATGAGTGTGGTGAAATCGGTGCAGAAGAGCACTACGCAATTCACCGTGAAGCTCCAAGCTACGAAGAACAGTCTAACGAGACAGCTCTTCTAGAGACGGGTGTTAAGGTAATCGACTTGGTTTGTCCATTCGCTAAGGGTGGTAAAATCGGTCTATTCGGTGGTGCAGGTGTAGGTAAGACCGTTAACATGATGGAACTTATCAACAACATCGCACTTCAACACTCTGGCCTATCTGTATTTGCAGGTGTAGGTGAGCGTACTCGTGAAGGTAACGATTTCTACTTTGAAATGCAGGAAGCAGGCGTTGTAAACGTTGAAAACCCTGAAGAATCTAAAGTAGCGATGGTTTACGGTCAGATGAACGAGCCACCAGGTAACCGTCTACGTGTTGCACTGACTGGTCTAACAATGGCTGAGCGTTTCCGTGACGAAGGTCGTGACGTTCTACTATTCGTAGATAACATCTACCGTTACACGCTTGCAGGTACTGAGGTATCAGCACTTCTAGGCCGTATGCCTTCTGCGGTAGGTTACCAACCTACTCTTGCAGAAGAAATGGGTGTTCTACAAGAGCGTATCACGTCAACTAAGCAAGGTTCTATCACGTCTGTACAGGCGGTATACGTACCTGCGGATGACTTGACTGACCCGTCTCCAGCAACAACGTTCGCGCACTTGGATGCAACGGTTGTACTTAACCGTAACATCGCAGCTATGGGTCTATACCCAGCGATCGACCCGCTAGATTCTACATCTCGCCAACTGGATCCATTGGTAGTTGGACAAGAGCACTACGACATCGCTCGTGGCGTTCAGTCTACACTTCAGCGCTATAAAGAGCTGAAAGATATCATTGCTATCCTAGGTATGGACGAGCTATCTGAAGAAGATAAGCAAGTAGTATCTCGTGCTCGTAAGATTGAGAAGTTCCTTACTCAGCCTTACCACGTAGCGGAAGTATTTACTGGTGACCCAGGTGTTTACGTACCTCTAAAAGAGACTCTACGTGGCTTCCAAGGTCTACTATCTGGTGAATACGATGACATTCCAGAGCAAGCGTTCATGTACTGCGGTACTATCGACGAAGCTATTGAGAATGCTAAGAAGCTATAAGGCTAACTAGGAGGCGATATGGCAGCAATAACCTTTCACCTAGACGTAGTAAGTGCAGAGAAAAAGCTTTTCTCTGGTCTTGTTGAGACGTTTCAGGTGACCGGTAGTGAGGGTGAGCTTGGTATTTTCCATGGTCATACTCCACTGCTGACCGCTATCAAGCCTGGTATGGTGCGTATTGTTAAGCAGCACGGCCACGAAGAAATCATTTATGTTTCTGGTGGTATGGTAGAAGTTCAGCCTGGTACAGCGACTGTACTGGCTGATACAGCTATCCGTGGTGAAGAACTAGACGCAGCAAAGGCGGAAGAAGCTAAGCGCAAGGCTGTGGAGAATATCCAAAATCAGCATAGCGACATAGACTTCGCACAAGCGGCCGGTGAACTGGCTAAAGCCATTGCTCAGTTACGAGTTATCGAACTGACAAAACAGCGCCGCTAATCTTTTATAAGATTATTGGTTCTGAGCTAAAGGCGACCTAAGGGTCGCCTTTTTGTTTTTTGGCATTCTCATGAGTGCTCACTTTACGTATCGCTACCGATTAAATGGTTATTACGATTTAAGTTTTTGCCTCAAAACGGTTACAATATCAGCTTAATAAAAATTACGTCGGATAGGTTTACAATGAAGTTTAGCGCGGTAATTCTTGCAGCGGGCAAAGGTACTCGCATGTACTCAAACACACCAAAGGTTCTGCATACTCTTGCAGGCAAACCAATGGTGAAGCATGTGATCGATACCTGTAATGGTCTAGGCGCTCAAAATATCCACTTGGTTTACGGCCATGGTGGTGATCAGATGAAGGCTACTTTGGCTGAGGAATCGGTAAATTGGGCACTGCAAGCAGAGCAGTTAGGTACAGGTCACGCGGTTGATCAGGCATCAGCGCACTTTGCTGATGATGAGAAAGTACTGGTGCTTTACGGTGATGTTCCTCTTATCTCGCCTGAAACTATTGAAAACCTATTAGATGCTCAGCCAAACGGTGGTATTGCACTACTTACGGTTGTGCTGGATAACCCAATGGGTTACGGCCGTATCATTCGTCGCAATGGTCCAGTAGTGGCTATCGTTGAACAAAAAGATGCAACGGATGAGCAGAAGCTTATCAAAGAGATCAACACTGGCGTTATGGTTGCGACGGGTGGTGATCTCAAGCGCTGGTTGTCTGGTTTAAGCAATGACAACGCGCAAGGTGAATACTACCTGACTGACGTTATTGCTGCGGCTCACGATGAAGGTCGTGCGGTAGAAGCGGTACATCCAGTTAGCCCAATTGAAGTTGAAGGCGTGAACGATCGCTCTCAACTGGCTCGTCTAGAACGTGCTTACCAAGCAGAGCAAGCTGACAAACTATTGAAACAGGGCGTTATGTTACGCGACCCTAGCCGTTTTGATCTACGTGGCGAACTGCAGTGTGGTATGGACGTTGAGATCGATACCAACGTTATTATTGAAGGCAGCGTAAGTATTGGTGATAACGTGGTTATCGGCACTGGATGTGTTTTAAAAGACTGTGAAATTGATGACAACACGGTTATTCGCCCATACAGCGTAATTGAAGGTGCAACTGTTGGTGAAGACTGTACCGTTGGTCCATTTACTCGCCTACGTCCAGGTGCTGACATGCGTAATGATTCGCACGTTGGTAACTTTGTGGAAGTGAAGAACACTCGTCTTGGTGAAGGCTCTAAAGCGAACCACCTTACTTACTTAGGTGATGCTGAGATTGGCCAGCGTGTTAACGTTGGTGCTGGTGCTATTACTTGTAACTACGATGGTGCGAACAAGTTTAAGACCATCATCGGCGATGACGTATTCGTTGGTTCTGATAGCCAATTAATCGCCCCTGTTACTATCGGCAATGGCGCGACAGTAGGCGCGGGTTCAACGGTAACGCGTGATGTTTCTGAAAATGAACTGGTTATCAGCCGTGCTAAAGAGCGCAAGATTGCGGATTGGCAGCGCCCAAAGAAAAAGTAATCTTCTAACACTTAAAGTTTGATTCTTGTGAAAGCCAGCAACTAACGTTGCTGGCTTTTTTGTCATCATTTACTGATAAAAAAATAATCTATTTCCTAATTGTATTTTGTAGGCAGATTGCTAATATTCAGGCTATCATTCTGTAAATTTAAAGTGTGTGCAAAATGAGACTTGTTGATAAAAAGTGGCAAACCTTGCCGATCGTTATTTTATCTTTTTCAATGCTGGTGGGCTTATACGGCTTTTACATCACCTTGGAAAAGTTAGTGGTAGAGAACGAACGTAACCATCTCGTCTCATTGATGTCTGATGTTGTCTACGCAATCCGTGAAGATAGCAGTTTGTTTACTCCCGGAGTGGATGTGGACGACTACATTGGCAACCTTACGCAAGCCAGTACTCGGTTGAGGATTCAGGTCATTAACACTGACGGAGTGGTGATTGGTGATACAGACCTTTCCGATCATGCACTTGCTAGCGTTGAGAACCACAGCAATCGTCCCGAGTTTCAGCAAGCTTTGAAAACCGGCCTTGGCAGCGATGTGCGCTTTAGTACCGTCACCTCTGTCGATCGTATCTATTACTCGCACAAAGAGTCGATGAATGGCAGCAGTTTCGTTATCGTGATTTCTTCACCAATGCATCAACTTAAGCAGATGAATTTCCAGCTAATGGGTATTCTGATCGGGATGGTCGTATTGAGCTTGAGCTTTTTGATTGGCACTTCGTATGTGAGTAACCGTCAGATAGTGCACAAGGTCGAAGAAGAGCAGAAGAAGCAAGATGAGCGCATTCGCCAAAGAACCCATGAGATTGAGCTGATGCACCGTCTGGCCAATATGCTTGCGGCATGTAACAACATGGTGGAAGCTCAGCAGATCGTCTCAGATATCTTGCCGCGAGTTCTTGGTAAGATGAACGGCAGTGTTTCATTGATGCGTGCTTCGCGTAACCAGCTCATCACTCAGCTAGATTGGGGGGGATGCTTGGCCAGGAAGTGCAAGCTTTGCACCGGAAGAGTGTTGGTCACTGCGCAAGGGGCGAGCGCATCAATCAAATGATGACTTCCACTCGTTAACTTGTGGTCACATGCATGAGATGGAAAACAATCAGACTCTTTGTATCCCATTGACTGCGCATGGCAACACCATTGGCATCATGCACCTTTATTTCGGTCAAGGTCATATCGAGATTGACTCAATCACCGAGCAATTGGCTTTCAGTGTGTCAGAACATCTAGGTTTGGCGCTGGCTAACTTGAGCCTGCAAGAGAAGCTTCGCTCACAAGCCTTGAGCGATCCACTGACAGGGCTATTCAACCGCCGCTTCTTCGAGCAGAAGCTAGAAGAGCACTCGATGAATTCGGCCACCAGCGAACAGCCACTGTCTTTGTTAATGCTCGATTTGGATCACTTTAAACGCTTCAATGACAACTTTGGCTATGATGCAGGAGACTTCGTACTAAAAGAGATCAGTGCGCTACTCAAACAGAGTGTCAGTGAAGATGAGATCGCTTGTCGCTTAGGTGGTGAAGAGTTGGCGGTGCTGCTTCCACATTACACCATGCAGCAAGCGACCGAGTTCGGACAAACCTTGTGTGATGCAGTTCGTTCTATGCACTTAGAACACAAAGGGCTTTCTTTAGGTCAGTTAGGTGTATCGATCGGTGTTGCTACGTGTCCTAAGCCAGCCTCAGATACCGAATCTCTAGTGAAGATGGCGGACAACGCGTTGTACATGGCAAAAGACATGGGACGCAGTCGAGTGGTTAACTATGAGGAATACAGCCGCCAAAAGGCACCTGCGTTAGAAGTGGTTGATGGAGAAGCGGTTTCGCAGTAACTCTAGTGAGTACAACATTCAGATATAAAAAGAGCGAGTAACCTCGCTCTTTTTTGTTTTTACGAAGTTAGAAACTAGTCTTGCTTCTCTTCTGCAACAACACGAGAGTTATCTGGTGCTGCAAAGTGTTCAGAAAGCTCTTTGTTCGACACAATGTAGCCAACCCATAGGGCGCCCAAACAAATCACAACTGCGATGCCTGTTGCACTTAGTGCTTGGCTTGCCATTGCTGCTACCAATGCGCTTGATAGGCCGCTGATGCTGATTTGCAAGCTATTCTGTAGACCAGCCGCTGTTGCTGGGCTTTGTTTCGCACTTGATAGAGCACGGTTTACTACGATTGGGTAAAGCGCGCCATTCGCGATTGCAATCAGACAGAAGGGTGCAAGTAGAGGCCAGATTGATGTCAGTTCCCACTGCGATGCGATAAAGATAAGCATTGCAGCAACGCTGAACAAACCAATCAGATTTCTTAGTACCACACCATCACCATACTTCTTCACGGCTTGCTTACCGAAGTAACCACCCGCCATGAATGCGATCGTCTGTGGGATGAAACTCAGACCGATGTCTTTTGCTTCGTAGCCTAATTGAGCCATGATCTCAGGCATACCCGTTAGGTAAGCGAAGAACGCTGCAGAAGCCGATGCAAACATCAATACGTTGCCCACGTAAGGCTTCGATTTCAGCAGCATCTTGATATCAGTCTTAACTGATGTTTGTTTTACTTCTGGCGCTTCTTTTGGTTGAGCCATAGTGGTTGCCACTAGCAGCGCACCCATCAGTGTTAACGTCACGAAGATGCTGTGCCAGCCAAAGTTATCTGCCAGTAGTACACCAAGTTGAGGTGCCAGAGCTGGAGACAGTGCCACCAAAGGCATGATGGTTGCAAAAATTTGTTGGCTGCTGCTCTCTGAGTAACGCTTAATAACCATCGCTTGCCAGATTACCGCTGGTGCACATACGCCAATCGCTTGAATGAAGCGCAGCGTCAGTAGGTGCCATACCTCAGTACTGAATGCCAAACCGAACGAAGCGGCAGTGAAAATAAAAAGACCAACCGCTAGCGTATTGCGGTGACCGTATTTATCACTCGCTAATCCCCATAGAAGTTGACCCATAGCCATACCGCCAAGGAACACAGTAAGAGATAGTGCTATCTGTTCAGGACCGGTTGCGAAATCGATCTCCATCGCCTTAAATGCAGGAAGGTACATATCGGTCGCGATAAAACCTAGCATTGAAAGTACTGCAAGGTAAACCAATTGAAATTTAGAAATATTCATAAGATGCCGTTACGCTAAAAGTAGTGATGTTTTTATCATCAAAAAAATTGTTTGATATACAGAGGTAAAAGTCCCTGTTTATTTATGCTGACATTCTATTTTTCGGATCTGATAAAATAAAACGCTAAAATATGTGGTTATCAATCAAAAAATTTGAAGGCTTATGTTCTCTAAATCCTCTTTAGAAATGCTCGATACTGTGGCGCGCTTAGGCAGTTTTACCGCGGCGGCTGAGCAGTTGCACAAAGTACCCTCGGCGATCAGTTATGGTGTTAGGCAGGTCGAGCAAGAACTGGATGTGCTACTTTTCAGGCGCTTACCGAGAAAGGTCGAGCTCACTCCGGCAGGTGAACTGTTCATTGAAGAGGCGCGTGCACTGCTGAGGCAGATGGAAGAGGTCAGTGCTCAGACTCGTCGAGCAGCTCGTGGCTGGAAGAAAACTTTGCGCCTCACGCTCGACAATGTGGTGAAGCTCGACAAGATGAAGCCGATGATTGAAGAGTTTTATCAAACTTTTGAGTTTGCTGAGCTACAGATCAACATGGAAGTGTTTAACGGCTCTTGGGAGGCAATAGCACAAGGTAGAGCGGATATCGTGATTGGCGCGACCTCTGCGGTGCCAGTGGGTGGCGATTTTGAAGTCAAAGACATGGGGCAATTAGATTGGGCGTTTGTGATGTCGCCAAGCCACCCGTGTGTGCGCGAACAGAACCTTAATGAAGAGTTCGTGAGCCAATATCCAGCTATCTGCTTGGATGATACCTCAAGCGTGCTGCCTAAGCGTCATACTGGACACTACGCCAATCAAAGGCGTTTGCTGTTACCTAACTGGTATAGCGCTATTGAATGCCTGAAGAACGGTGTTGGCGTGGGGTACATGCCGAGGCATATTGCCGCGCCGATTATCGAACAAGGTTTGCTGGTGGAGAAAATCTTGCCAGAGCCTAGCCCGTTGAGCCAGTGCTGTTTGGTGTGGCGAAAAGACGATAACCATAAGTTGATCGAGTGGATGGTCAATTATTTAGGATCCAGTGAACAACTTCACCGTGATTGGTTGGATCATCGCAAAGCGATCTAGTTGAAAGATCTTTGTTGGTAAGATCAAAAAGAGCGAGTGAAAACTCGCTCTTTTGTTTCGGTAGATCTCTCTTATGACAAGAAAAACTTGTAAGAAGGGTTATCAGTTTCATCTTTACACTGGTAACCAAGCTCTCTGAGGTGAGTAGAGAACTGAGCCAAATCATCATCATCCAGTTCGAATCCACACAATACACGGCCGTAATCAGCGCCGTGGTTACGGTAGTTGAACAGGCTGATATTCCAATGGGTACCTAAGGTATCAAGGAACTTAATCAATGCACCTGGATATTCTGGAAACTCAAAGCTGTACAAGCGCTCTTTCAATGGTTTTGATGGTTTGCCACCAATCATGTAACGAATGTGCAGTTTTGCCATCTCATCATCAGACAGATCGACGACTGGATAGCCACCTTCACGCAGGTCGTTGATGATGTGATCGAGTTCTTCTTGTCCACCATTGAGACGTACACCGACGAAGATGTTCGCTAGGCTGTCGTCGTTATGACGGTAGTTAAACTCAGTCACAGCACGGCCGCCAATGATATTACAGAACTCTAGGAAGGCACCTTGTCGCTCAGGAATAGTAACCGCAAGCAGACCTTCGCGCTTCTCACCCAGCTCACAACGTTCAGACACATAGCGCAGACCATGGAAGTTGGTGTTGGCACCAGACAGTACCGTTGCCAGTTGCTTACCTTGCAGTTGGTTTTGCTCGGCAAACTTCTTCAATCCTGCCAGAGCAAGCGCACCAGAAGGCTCGGCAATCGCACGAGTATCTTCGAAGATGTCTTTCACTGCAGAGCAGATCTCATCGCTAGACACGGCAATGTGACCATCGATGTACTGCTGACACAGACGGAATGTCTCTTCACCAATACGCTTAACCGCAACGCCATCGGCAAACATGCTGACTTGATCCAGTACTACTGGCTCACCAGCATCTAACGCTGCTTTCAAGCAAGATGAATCTTCGGGTTCAACCGCGATGACTTTAATCTCAGGCATCAGCTGCTTAACCAGCACTGCAACACCAGCAGCCAAACCACCACCACCGACAGGCACAAAGATGTAGTCCATATGACCATTTTGCTGAAGCATCTCCATACCCATGGTGCCTTGTCCTGCTATCACCAATGGGTGATCGAAAGGAGGCACAAAGGTGTAGCCATGTTCAGCAGAAAGGCGTTCTGCTTCAGCCTTCGCTTCATCAAAGTTGCTGCCGTGCAGAACCACGTTACCACCAAAGCCACGTACCGCATCAACCTTGATGTCTGGTGTGGTTTTTGGCATCACAATCGTGGTTTGAATACCAAGCTTAGAACCGGACAGCGCCATACCTTGAGCATGGTTACCTGCCGATGCGGCAATCACACCTGCGGCTTTCTGTTGCTCTGAAAGGCTTGATACCATGTTGTAGGCACCACGTAGCTTGAACGAGTGGACCGGCTGACGGTCTTCGCGCTTCAGCTGAACCTGATTACCAATACGAGCGCTTAAGCGGGGCATCTCTTGTAGAGGTGTCACGATTGCTGCTTCGTAAACTGGCGCTCTCAGGATCTGACGCAGATAATCTGCGCCAGTTTGTTTTTGGGGACTGACCGTGTCATCACTCATAGATTAGCCCTCAAGCTTCGACTTATCACGCACCGCGCCTTTATCAGCACTGGTTGCCATGCTTGCGTAAGCTTTTAGTGCGAATGATACTTCACGTTGACGGTTTGCTGGTTTCCAGCCTAGTGCATCTTGCTTAACACGACGTGCTTCTAGCTCAGCTTCAGGCACATCAAGTGTGATCGAACGGCTAGGGATATCGATAGTGATGATGTCGCCATCTTGAACTAGGCCGATAGTACCGCCACTTGCTGCTTCTGGAGAAGCGTGACCGATAGATAGACCCGATGTACCACCAGAGAAACGACCATCCGTTAGTAGTGCACAAGACTTACCTAAGCCCATCGATTTTAGGTAAGTCGTTGGGTAAAGCATCTCTTGCATGCCCGGACCACCTTTAGGGCCTTCGTAACGGATAACAACCACTTCACCCGCTTTTACTTTACCGCCTAAGATGCCTTCTACGGCTGTGTCTTGGCTTTCAAATACGATAGCAGGACCTTGGAATTTCAGGTTCTCTTCATCAACACCGGCTGTCTTAACGATACAACCGTCAACGGCAATGTTGCCTGAAAGTACCGCTAGGCCACCTTCTTGGCTGAATGCATTCTCTTTAGTGCGGATACAACCTTCTTTACGGTCGTCATCAAGGCGATCCCAACGGCAATCTTGTGAGAAGGCTTTGGTAGTACGAATACCTGCTGGGCCAGCGCGGAAGAACTTAAGTACCGCTTCGTCTTCTGTCTGCATGATGTCGTATTGAGCTAGCTGCTCTTGCATGCTTAGGCCAAGCACAGTGCGAGTTTGGTTGTTCAGTAGGCCAGCGCGGTCTAGTTCACCTAGGATCGCCATTACACCACCTGCGCGGTGAACGTCTTCCATGTGATATTTCGGTGTTGAAGGAGCCACTTTACATAGGTGTGGAACACGGCGAGACATCTCGTCGATATCACCCATATCAAAGTCGACTTCACCCTCTTGAGCCGCTGCCAATAGGTGAAGAACGGTATTACTTGAACCACCCATTGCGATATCTAGAGCCATCGCATTTTCAAAGGCTGCGCGGTTCGCGATATTGCGAGGCAGTGCTGATTCGTCGTCTTGCTCGTAGTAACGCTTAGTCAGGTCAACGATACGCTTACCTGCATTGATGAACAGCTCTTCACGGTCAGCGTGGGTTGCTAGCATAGAACCGTTACCTGGCTGAGATAGACCAAGTGCTTCAGTTAGACAGTTCATTGAGTTAGCTGTGAACATGCCTGAACATGAACCACATGTTGGACATGCAGAGCGCTCTACTTGCTCACTTTGTTCATCTGAAATTGTTGGATCGGCACCTTGGATCATCGCATCAACAAGGTCTAGCTTGATGATTTGATCGGAAAGCTTGGTTTTACCTGCTTCCATTGGGCCGCCTGATACAAAGATCACTGGGATGTTTAGGCGCATAGCTGCCATCATCATTCCCGGAGTGATTTTGTCACAGTTAGAGATACATACCATCGCGTCCGCACAGTGAGCATTAACCATGTACTCTACTGAGTCTGCGATAAGCTCACGTGATGGCAGTGAGTACAGCATGCCGCCGTGACCCATTGCGATACCATCATCAACCGCGATAGTGTTGAATTCTTTAGCGATACCGCCCGCTTTCTCGATTTCACCCGCAACCAATTGCCCCATATCTTTAAGGTGAACGTGGCCTGGTACGAATTGAGTGAAAGAGTTTACAACTGCGATGATTGGCTTACCGAAATCATCATCTTTAACGCCAGTTGCACGCCATAAAGCGCGCGCACCAGCCATGTTGCGTCCGTGGGTAGTCGTTGCTGAACGATAGATTGGCATTGCTTAAATCCTTATAAAATATTTGGCTGTTGCTTACTGATTGTCTGAAGTTTGGTTTTCTGGGTAAACATAGTCTAGCCAGCCCCACTTATCTTCAGTGGTACCATTGAAGAGACCAAAGTAAGCCGCTTGAACTTTTTCAGTGATAGGACCGCGTTTGCCTTCACCTACTGTAATTTTGTCTACGCTGCGAACCGGAACAATTTCCGCTGCGGTACCTGTCATGAAGACTTCGTCGGCAAGGTATAGCGCTTCACGAGCAATGTTCTCTTCACGGATCTCATAACCCATGTCTTTTGCTAGCGTCATGATTGAATCACGCGTGATGCCCGGCAGAATTGCACTGGTCGCTGGTGGTGTGGATAGCACGCCATTGCGCACTACAAAGATGTTCTCACCCGCACCTTCAGACAGATAACCATCGACACTGAGAGCGATACCTTCATCGTAACCATGACGACGTGCTTCACCACCAACCAGTAGTGAAGATAGGTAGTTACCCCCCGCTTTCGCAGCCGTTGGGATGGTGTTTGGAGCTGCACGGTTCCAGCTTGAGATCATCGCATCTACGCCATTTTCTAGCGCTTCTTCACCTAGGTAAGAGCCCCAAGGGAAAGCGGCGATGATAAGGTCCATCTCAGTATTTTCTGGAGGACATACACCCAAACCCACGTTACCAACAAAGCCTAGAGGGCGGATATACGCTGACTCTAGTTTGTTTTGACGTAGTGTTTCGCGAGTTGCTTCCATAATTTCTTCCTCAGTGTAAGGAATCGGGAAGCGGTAGATTTTTGCTGAGTCTTTTAGGCGCTTTGCGTGCTCTGGGTGACGGAAGATGACCGGACCTTTTGGCGTGTCGTAGCAACGTACACCTTCAAACACTGAAGTACCGTAGTGCATAGCGTGGGTTAAGACGTGAACGTTCGCCTCTGCCCAAGGAACCATTTCACCGTTAAACCAAATATAGTCTGCCGTTTTTGCTGTCATGTTTGCGGTTCCTTATGCACTTATCTTTTGTTGTAAGTTGTTGTTTGGCAATTCATTACGACTGATAGAGATAACGTCAACGGTACGTACATCCCACAGTTTTTCGATTTGATTGACCAAGAAGGAAATCGGACGTTCACTGTCGACAATGATTTCAACGCTAGCGATCTTGCTTTCATGGTTCTGAGTGCCGGCTACTTGTTTAACGATAAAGCCACGGTGACGAATAACACGAAGAACACGCTCTAGTAGTACTGGCTTATCATCGGCTTTGATGTCTAATAGGTATCTTTTCATGTTATGTGTTCTCCAACATATCACTGTTTGAAGCACCTGGCGGTACTAGTGGCCATACGTTCTCTTCTTCATCGATAAGAACATGAAGTAGGTAAGCCGTCTTGCTCTCTAACATCTCTTTTAGAGCGGGCTCTACTTCTTCTTTACGAGTGATGGTTTTGCCCGGGATATCGAAGGCTTTCGCTAACATCACGAAGTCAGGGTTGTCATCTAAGATGGTTTCACTGTGGCGACCATCAAAGAACAGCGATTGCCATTGGCGAACCATGCCCAAGCGAGAGTTGTTTAGCAGTACCATCTTCACTGGGATTTGGCGGCGTTTTAGCGTACCCAGCTCTTGCACGTTCATCATGAACGAGCCATCACCAGAGATAAGAATAGATTGGTCATCAGGACGGCCAACCGAAGCACCCATCGCGGCTGGTAAACCAAAGCCCATAGTGCCTAGACCAGCAGAGGTGATGAAGTTTTGTGGATCGCGAGGTTGAATATGCTGTGCAGCCCACATCTGGTGTTGGCCCACATCGGTTGAAACGATAGAGCTTGCAGGCATCATGTCTGACAGTTGCTTTAACAGCAGTGGAGCAAAGATCAGATCGCCTGGGTGGTCATAGCGCCACTTGAATGAGCTACGTAGACCTTCTGAGTGATGAACCCAAGAGGAGATGTCTTGGCTCAATTCAAGTTGAGGCATGATCTTGTTGATGTCGCCACGAATTGGCGCATCGGCAAGACGCAGTTTACTGAACTCAGCCGCATCGATATCGATATGGATAACTTTCGCGTGTGGTGCAAAGGTATCAAGCTTGCCGGTTACTCGGTCATCAAAACGAGCACCAACTACGATCAGTAAGTCACTCTCTTGAACCACTAGGTTAGCGGCTTTGGTGCCGTGCATACCAAGCATACCAAGGTAGTGCGGGTCGTCACGCTCAATAGTACCTAAGCCTTTCAATGTGCTTACTGCTGGCATTGGGTTAAGGCGCAAAAACTCGCGAACGGCATCGGTCGCTTTTGCTAATTGAACGCCACCACCTACGTATAAAACAGGGCGGGTAGCTTGAGATAAGAAGTGCTGCGCCTGCTCAATAGCATCAGTCGTTGCTACCGGAATTGCAGGAGGAGTAAATTCAGGAAGAGTGTTTACCGGAGCTTCAGCCAGTTGAACATCTTTGGCGATATCAACGATAACTGGGCCAGGTCGGCCAGATTTCGCTACCACAAACGCTTCGGCTAGTGTTGGAGCTAGCTCTTCAATGTCGGTAACTAGGTAGCTGTGTTTAGTACATGATAGAGACATACCAATCACATCCATCTCTTGGAATGCATCGGTACCGATGTGGGAACTTGCTACCTGACCTGTGATAGCGACCAGTGGAATAGAGTCCATAAAGGCATCGGCTAGGCCTGTTACTAAGTTAGTAGCACCTGGACCTGAGGTTGCCATACATACTGCCACATCTTGTGTTGCACGAGCCATACCTATCGCAGCCATGGCCGCGCCTTGCTCATGGCGACATAAGATGTGCTCAACTCCGCCGTCATAAAGTGCATCGTAGATTGGCATGATGGCACCGCCTGGGTAGCCAAATACGGTCTCAATTCCTTGCTGCTTTAGTGCGGATACAACTAGTTCTGCGCCTTTCATCGGAATTCTCCCGTATTACCTTTATTTTGGTAACTTTTTCCTTTGTCTCTGCACATCTTGTGCTCCCATTCTTCCTGTAAATCGGCAAAGCCGAAAATGTTCAAAAATATAAAATTCGAATCTATAAATTAGAAAAAACCCCCGGACTTGTCAGTGCGGGGGTTTTTTCTAATTCGTGGTTACTTTTTTCCCACTCGCCCCCGCGCAGTCTCAATAATGACTACGATAATCAGGTTAATCAGTGCGTAAATGCGAGCGTTAAAGTTCATATAATTCGAGTTTTCTTGTTTATTCTGTTCAGTAAATGTCTACATCTCTAGTGTTATCACACAAATCTGTCGCATGACAAGGAAAATGTCATTCTTTTTTCACATTAAAACACCATTCCACCAAGCTATATAACAATCTTATTGCTTTGGTGCGCAACGAATATCCAGAGCGAATACTTTTAAATCAAAGAGAAAGGAAACTTATGGGACTCGCGATAATTCATAGTCGGGCTAGTGTGGGGGTTGAGGCGCCAGAAGTGACGGTTGAGGTGCATATTAGTAACGGAATGCCCGGTTTCACGCTGGTGGGCTTACCTGAGACAACGGTTAAAGAGTCCAAGGATAGAGTCAGAAGTGCCATCATCAATTCTCGCTTTGAGTTTCCATCGAAAAGAATCACGGTCAACCTTGCTCCTGCGGATTTGCCCAAAGAGGGAGGTCGTTTTGATTTGCCAATCGCGCTTGGGATTTTGGTCGCCTCTGATCAGTTACCCACATCAAAAATAGCGCAGCATGAATTTATTGGTGAGTTGGCACTGTCTGGAGAGCTGCGTTCAGTGAAAGGAGTACTACCAGCGACATTGGCTGCGGACAGTGTCGAGCGCTGTTTGGTTGTACCGCATCACAATGGCGATCAGGCAGCCTTAGTTGGTAAAGGGGCGCATAAGTCGGCTCAAACCCTGTTAGAAGTTTGTGCGGATATGTGTGGACAGGCTCAATTGGGGTTGTATCGCACTGAGCAACATCAAGTCGATGTATCTGAGCTTCGCGACTTGCAAGACATCATTGGTCAACAACAAGGTAAGCGAGCGTTGGAGATAGCAGCGGCGGGTAACCATAACTTACTTTTTCTCGGGCCTCCCGGAACGGGCAAGACCATGTTGGCGTCTCGTCTGCGTGATTTGTTACCTGACATGAGTGATGACGAAGCGATGGAAACGGCATCGGTCGCCTCTTTGACTCAACAAGAGATTAATCAGTACAACTGGAAGCAACGTCCTTTTCGTGCTCCACATCATTCGAGTTCAATGGCGGCACTGGTAGGTGGTGGCTCTGTACCTCGGCCCGGCGAGATCTCTTTGGCGCATAATGGCCTACTGTTTCTGGATGAGATGCCCGAGTTTGAGCGCAAGGTGCTCGATTCATTGCGAGAACCACTGGAGTCGGGTGAAATCATAATCTCGCGGGTGGCAGGCAAAACTCGCTTTCCTGCGCGCTTCCAATTAATCGGAGCATTGAACCCTAGCCCGACTGGTTACTATGAGGGTAATCAAGCACGCGCTAACCCGCAGATTATATTGCGCTACCTCAATCGGCTATCAGGTCCGTTGCTTGATCGGTTTGATATGTCTCTAGAGATCCCACTTCTGCCTAAAGGAACGCTCGCTGAAGGTGGTGATCGCGGCGAAACCACCCAAGTAGTAAAGCAAAGAGTTAAGCAGGCTCGTCAAACCATGCTGTCTAGGAACCATAAATCGAATGCACTGCTCGGTAGTCGAGAAATTGAAAAGTACTGCCCATTGAGACGCGAAGATGCGGAGTTTCTCGAAACAGCACTGCATCGTTTAGGATTATCGATTCGCGCCTATCACCGAATCATCAAGGTCGCACGAACTATTGCTGATCTGGATGGTAACGAGCAGATAGAAAAGAAACACTTATCGGAAGCTCTCGGTTATCGCGCGATGGATAGATTATTGAAGCAACTTACGGCACAAGCTGTGTAGTGGAAAGCAGAAAAAAGCCTGCATAGATACCTGTCTCTTGATCACAAGTCTGGTTAATCAAGAGACTTGGCGAGTTCATAGCCTT
>NZ_JAEFCE010000025.1:0-67607 GCF_016406055.1 Vibrio sp. IB15 | reverse complement strand
TACTACCGTTTTTGTTTTTAGTTCCCGCTAATCCGCGATGAACCAAAAAAAAGCCCAAACCAACGTGGTTTGGGCGGATACAAGTATAGGAGTTAATAAGGAAAATGCGGTAATTAAGAAAGCAGGGAGAACAGCAAGTTTGACGGCCTGTTAAACTTCTAAATACTCTGTTTTCTACATAATTTATGACTCTCCATTTCTGAATCAGTTCCCAGAAAATTCATTAAATTTTACTTTTTTCTTAAATCTCCCGCGATTCAATCGGTTAGTGACGATATTTTTTAACTGGTACGACCAATTTGTGAAAATGTGATGTTGCTTGCTTGTTAAATAAATGTTCTCGTCGTATATTTCAAACAGTTGTTTAATACGAGTGATTGAAATGGCACCAAGAAGTACAACCAAAGACAAAATCTTAGACGTAGCTGAAGGCTTGTTTGCTGAGCATGGTTTTAATGACACCTCTTTACGCACCATTACGGGTAAAGCAAATGTCAATCTAGCTTCAGTGAACTACCACTTTGGCGACAAGAAAACTCTGGTTCGTGCAGTACTCAATCGCTACTTGGAAGCATTTATGCCTGCACTGCAAGATGCACTAGTGAACTTAAACTTGAACGAAACGTATTCTATGAGTGATGTGTTTGAGTCTCTAAGACAGCCACTACGAGCACTGAATGATGTAAGGCCAAATGGTACCAGCCGATTCATGCTACTTATCGGCAGAGGCTACACGGACGTACAGGGGCATTTGCGTTGGTTCATTACGACTCGTTATAGCGAAGTGCTGACTTTGTTTACTAGCTCAGTAATGAAAGCTAACCCGAACCTCACTAAAGAACAGTTATTTTGGCGTTTGCACTTCACCCTCGGGACCTGTGTATTCACCATGGCTTCGAGTCAGGCTCTCGTAGAAATTGCAGAGAATGATTACGGAAAGAAAATAGATGCCAAAGCAGTGGTCGATATTTTAATTCCATATTTGGCCGCTGGCATGTCAGCAGAAGAATAAAACAATAAAAAGCGAATAAATTCACAACCAATATAGTGAACAAAAGGATCTGAACTATGAGCTCTCTACGACAAAAATGGGTAAGTGACCCAGCTTTTAAACTCTTTAAAAAAGTACTACCACCACTATCTAGCACTGAAAAAGAAGCGATGGAAGCGGGTAGCGTGTGGTGGGACGGAGAGCTGTTTTCTGGTAAACCAGACTTCACTAAGCTGCACCAATACCCGAAACCTCAACTTTCATCAGAAGAGCAGTCTTTTATGGACAATGAGCTAGAAACCTTGCTTTCTATGCTTGATGACCATCAGATTGTGAAAGAAGATCGAGATCTTCCGAAGGAAGTTTGGAACTTCTTACGAAAAGAACGCTTCTTCTCGTTGATCATTTCTAAAGAGTACGGTGGTCGCGAATTTTCGGCACACGCAAACTCAACGATTGTTACTAAGATCGCAACTCGCAGTATCAGTGCCGCAGTTTCTGTAATGGTTCCTAACTCACTGGGTCCAGGTGAGCTTCTATCTCACTATGGTACTCAAGAACAGAAAGATTACTGGCTGCCACGTCTTGCTGACGGTACAGATATCCCATGTTTCGCACTAACAGGCCCAGAAGCGGGTTCTGATGCAGGCGGTATTCCTGATGTTGGTACCGTATGTATGGGTATGCACGAAGGTAAAGAGACCTTAGGTATCAAGCTTAACTGGAACAAGCGTTACATCACGCTAGCACCAGTAGCAACAGTGCTTGGCCTAGCATTCAAACTGCACGATCCAGAAAAACTGTTGGGTGATAAAGAAGATATCGGCATCACGTGTGCGCTTATTCCAGCAGACCATGAAGGCGTTGTGATTGGTGAGCGTCATGACCCACTAGGTCTTGCTTTCATGAACGGTCCAACACGTGGTCATGATGTATTCATTCCAATGGAATGGTTAATCGGTGGCGCGGATTACGCAGGTAAAGGCTGGCGTATGCTAGTGGAATGTCTATCTGCGGGTCGTGGTATCTCATTACCAGCACTAGGTACAGCGATGGGCCACCTAACGGCGAGAACAACAGGTGCATACGCATATGTTCGTAAGCAGTTTGGTATGTCGATTGGTAAGTTCGAAGGTGTCGCAGAGAGCTTAGGTCGCATTGGTGGTTTAACGTATCTACTAGAAGCGACACGAACTCTGACAACGACATCGCTTGATATGAAAGAGAAACCGGGCATCGTAACGGCTATCGCGAAATACCACATGACAGAGATGGCACGTACCATTCTGAATGATTCAATGGATATTCACTCTGGTCGTGCAATTCAAGATGGTCCAATGAACTACTTGGCAGCGCCTTACCTAGGTATCCCAGTTGCAATCACAGTAGAAGGTGCAAACATCCTGACTCGTAACCTGATGATCTTTGGTCAAGGTGCGACACGTTGTCACCCATACGTATTGAGCGAGATGGAAGCGGCAGCTAATCCAGATGAGAAGCAAGGCGCGAAAGACTTCGATGACTTGTTGTTCAAGCATATTGGTCACGCAACTAAGAACACATTTGGCGCGTTCGGTGCGGCATTGACTGGCTCTAAGTTTATTAAAGCGGACATGAGTGGTCCAACTAAGCCTTACTACCAAGACCTGACTCGTCTAAGCCGTGCATTAGCGGTAAGTGCAGACTTCGCGATGCTAACTCTGGGCGGTGAACTGAAACGTAAAGAGCTTATCTCTGCACGTTTAGGTGATGGTCTGAGTTACCTATACATGGCTTCTGCGGCACTTAAGAAGTATGAAGACGAAGGTCGTCAACAAGCAGACTTAGACTATGTACACTACGCGGTTCAGCATTGTTTCCACCATGCTGCAAAGGCCCTACAAGAGGCGTACCGTAACTTCCCGAATAAGGTCGTTGGTCAGGTACTTAAAGGCCTAATATTCCCTGTGGGCAACCACTTCGAGAAACCAAGCGATGATCTGACAGTCCAGTTGGCTGAAAGCTTGATGACTCCGGGAGCACACCGTGAACGCCTGACTCACCTTTGCTACATCGGTCAGGAAGAAGACGATAGCGTTGGCTTGATGGAAAATGCGTTCAATGCGATGTACAGCATCAAACCACTTGAGCGTAAGATCTTCAAAGCAGTTAAAGAGGGTAAAGTTGCTCGTAAAGGTCTACTGCAAGACAAACTTGCTCAAGCACTGGCAGCAGACGTACTGACTCAAGACGAAGTTGACCAAATCATTGCAGCAGACAAACTACGCTACGCTGCAATCCAAGTTGACCACTTCAGTCACGATTACAGTGAAACTTTGACGCGAAAAGAGTTAAAACCTAAGCTAAATAGCGTTGCTTAGATTAAGAAATAATAAAAGGCACCTTAAAAGGTGCTTTTTTTGTTTTTGTCGTGGAAGTCGCAATAGAGGCGTTAACAAATGGTGACTTAGTCAGCAAATAATCACTGAGTGCTCCAACCACTTGCATTTTCACCACATTTTTACAGAAATTAGATGCCATTTGCGTACGAAACTTTTATCCTTAACCTGATTTTTTAAGGAAGTTGAATATGATCATCAAACCTCGAATTCGCGGATTCATCTGTACTACAACACATCCAGTCGGTTGTGAAGCTAATGTAAAAGAACAAATTGCTTACACAAAAGCTCAAGGCCCAATCGCAAACGCACCTAAACGTGTACTAGTTGTTGGCTCTTCAAGTGGCTACGGCTTGTCTTCACGTATTGCGGCTGCATTTGGTGGCGGCGCTTCAACTATCGGTGTTTTCTTTGAGAAAGCCGGTACTGAGAAAAAGCCTGGCACAGCTGGTTTCTACAACTCAGCAGCGTTCGACAAGTTTGCTAAAGAAGAAGGCCTATATTCAAAAAGCCTGAATGGCGATGCTTTCTCTAACGAAGCTAAACAGAAAACAATTGACCTGATCAAAAAAGATCTAGGCCAAATCGATATGGTTGTATACTCACTGGCGTCTCCAGTGCGTAAAATGCCAGAGACTGGCGAAGTAATTCGTTCATCTCTAAAGCCTATCGGTGAAACGTACACGTCAACTGCGGTTGATACGAACAAAGACACAATCATCGAAGCAAGCGTAGAGCCAGCAACTGAAGAAGAGATCAAAGACACTGTCACTGTAATGGGCGGTGAAGATTGGGAGCTTTGGATCAATGCTCTTTCTGAAGCTGGTGTTCTAGCGGACGGTTGTAAGACGGTTGCTTACAGCTACATTGGTACTGAACTAACGTGGCCAATCTACTGGGATGGCGCACTAGGTAAAGCTAAGATGGATCTAGACCGTGCAGCGACAGCGCTGAACGAGAAGCTAGGCCAAACTGGCGGTACTGCAAACGTTGCTGTTCTTAAGTCTGTTGTGACTCAAGCAAGCTCTGCAATCCCTGTTATGCCTCTTTACATCGCTATGGTGTTCAAGAAGATGCGTGAAGAAGGTATTCACGAAGGTTGTATGGAGCAGATCTTCCGTATGTTCAGCCAGCGTCTATACAAAGAAGACGGTAGCGCTCCAGAAGTTGATGACGTAAACCGTCTACGTCTGGATGACCTAGAACTGCGTGACGACATTCAAGAACACTGTCGTAACCTATGGCCTCAAATCACAACTGAAAACCTAAAAGAACTGACTGACTACGTTGAGTACAAAGAAGAGTTCTTGAAGCTATTCGGTTTCGGTGTTGAAGGTGTTGATTACGAAGCTGACGTTAACCCAGCTGTTGAATTTGATGTAGCTGACATCTAATTCAAATTATCGAATCTAAACGAATAGGCGCTCATTGAGCGCCTATTTTTTTGTCTTAAAAGCAGATACGGGATACGAAAAGATTAAGAGCGGATTCGGGATGCGAGTGGCGAGATTCGAGATGCGAAGAGAGCTAAGAGCAGGAGCGGGGAAGGAGGCTTGAAGTGCTAAAAACAAGCAATAAAAAATGCACTAACCCAGATGAATTAGTGCATTAGAAATGAATCGTTTAGCGATGTGTGTCTAGCTGATAATGATGATGAAGGTACCGGCTAAAGTCATCAAGATGTTTGCTATCGCGTAAGTGCCCGCGTAACCCAGTGCTGGAATTGTAGAACGAGCGTGGTCATTTACGATGTCCATTGCAGGAGCACAGGTTCGTGCACCGATGATGGCACCAAACAGCAGTGCACGGTTCATTTTCAATATGTACGCGCCCACTAAATAAGCGAAGAATACTGGGATAACACTGACGATCAGAGCAATACCAATAACCTGCGGACCAACTTGAGTTAAGTGCTCAAATATCTTACCACCGGCGCTTAAACCGATACCGACCATAAAGAACATCAAACCGAGGTCTTTGACCATGTTCAATGCACCCTGAGGTACATAACCAAAAGTAGGGTGGTTTGCACGTAAGAAACCTAACATGATGCCTGATAGCAGTAGACCAACCGCGTTACCTAAGCCAAATGAAACCTGGCCAAATGTCATGGTGATCAAACCAAATAGAATGCCCAAGATGAAGAAGCTACAGAAAGCCATTAGATCCGCCATTTGGCTGTGGATCGAGATGAAACCAATTTTCTCTGCTAGGCCGTGAACACGACTCTTCTCACCACTCACCTGAAGTACATCACCTTTAGCAAGCACGATGTTTAAGTCCATCGGCATTTCAATCTGAGCTCGCACTACGCGGTTAAGGAAACAGCCATATTCAGATAGGTTTAAATCTGAAAGACGTTTACCTGCAATACTATCGCTTTTAACGACGATTTCTTCTTCGACAATACGTAAGTCCAAAAGGTTACGGTCGAACACCTCTTTGCCGTTACGGAAGCTTGGATCCAGACGTGCGTGACTATCTGGGAAACCAACCAATGCGATCTCATCACCTTCCTGCAGAATGGCATCACCATCTGGGTGGGCAAGAATGCCATTACGGCGAATACGTTCGATATAACAACCCGTTTGGCGGTAGATACCCAGTTCACGTAAGTTTTTGCCGTCTGTCCAAGAGATCAGCTCTTGACCAACACGATAAGCACGAATGATTGGCAGGTAAACCTTGCGCTGTCCTGATGCACCTAAGCCACGTTCCTGAGCAATTTGTTCAGCTGAGTCATGTAGGTTCACTTTCTGAAGTTTTGGAATCAGACGGGCAAACATAATCATACTGATAAGGCCGACTAGATAAGCCATCGCGTAACCGACCGAGAGGTTTTCGATAATCAGGCTTAAATCCATGTTTCTTGGCACTTCAGCAAGCCCTGAGTTGAGTGCGTCCTGCGCACCTACCAAGATAGGTGTTGCGGTCAGGGCACCAGCCATCATGCCGGCAGAAAGTCCGAAACCAAGACCTAAGTATTCGCTACAGAAGTAAGTCAGCGCTATAGCGGTAGAGAGCACCACTAAACTTAAGATCAGGTAGTGTTTGCCATCTCGGAAAAAGATACCAAAGAAGTTCGGCCCTGCTTCAATACCGACACAGTAGATGAACAGCATAAAGCCGATGGTTAGGGCATCTGCGTTAAATGAGAAACCAAGGTGACCCATCACAAGGGAAGTAATCAGAACACCGATTGAATTACCAAGTTGCAGGCTACCGAAACGAATTTTACCAATGGCCAAACCAATCGATAAAACAACAAAGATGAGGAGAATGGGGTTTTGTTCTAGCAGAAAAACAACGTCGATATTCACAGTGGTCGCTCAATAATAGGCGTGAAAAACAGGGTAAGTTTGAAATGTGGATTGTATCTAAATATAAATAAATTATAAGTGATATTTTCCCTTTTTACTTGATTTTGACCAGATTCTTATATCGCATGAAAACTGGCTATAAAAAAAACCCGCTTTAATAAGCGGGCTTAATAGAAATCTTACAGTCTGACACTAAAAATGTTCAGCTGATTATGGGCTTAGCCCAAGGTTTGAAATCTAGATTAGTCGAAAAGACCTAGGTTTTCTTTTGCGTATGCTTCAAATTCTGTGCAGCCGCCGATGTGGTCTTGGTCGATGAAGATTTGTGGCACAGTTTCAACTGGCTTACCAACAGTCTTCTCTAGGTCTGCTTTGCTGATGCCTTCAGCGTGAATGTCAACATAACGGTAGTTGAAGTCATCACGTTTTGCTTTAAGAGTTTCTGCGTGCTCTTTTGCACGAACACAGAATGGGCAAGCTGGGCGACCAAAAATAACTACAAACATTTCATTTCTCCTAAATACGGGATGAGGCTCGTTAACCGAAAATACGTCAACTATTCTTAATTGAACAAGACTCAAAAATTCTTGAATCCAACTATGCCCTAATGCTTTAGGGAAATAAAGATGGAATTACCTCTTAATACAATAGGTTTTGCCTATCAGAGCAAATAATGTTCACAAAAGCGATCCGCTCGAATTTTTGGTCAGTATCAAGTCTAAGTACCCTTATTATCAGAGTGTGAATTACCCCTAAGAAAGCGACTTTAATGCACCTTTAGCGCGACAAGTTGCACCGCGTCAAAAAAATTGCGATTAGAACGAGGCATCTTATGACTGATTGACGAAAATTAAACGATAAAGGTTAGAACGTTAATACATAACCCACGAAGCATTACCTTTAGACGTGTGGGCTGACAACGAGAGTCGTTTTCTTAATGAGCCTTTTTTAAAACGGGCACAAGGTACAAAGGCAACATTCCAACAACCAAGAGTTCGCAGTTTTGTTTGGTCATAGGCGCAGGAGGCACCATGTTTCAATTTATGACATCTACAAAGATCATCTTTGGTGATGGAGCACTTTCCGCTTCATTGTCTCTCTTCAATCAATACGGTTACAGCGTACTGTTGGTGACAGGTAGCACATTAGAGCGCACATCCATTGTCACCGATTATCTAGATGCTCAAAGCATGCGCTATCAACACATCGCAGTTACTGGCGAGCCTAATATCAAAATGGTCGAAGAGGCCGCGATATCTGCACGACGATTTAAGCCAGATATGGTGATTGCTATGGGCGGCGGCAGTGCGATAGATATGGGGAAAGCGTTAGCAGCCGTACTACCTAACCAAGGCAATCTCTATGACTATGTTGAAGTGGTTGGACGTAATGTGCCTCTCAAAACCAAACCACTGCCTTTTGTTGCCATTCCCACAACTGCGAGTACTGGTGCTGAAGTCACCAAGAACGCAGTGCTTAAATCAGGGCAAGACCAAGTAAAGATAAGCTTAAGAAGCCCAGACATGCTGGCTGACGTAGCGATTGTCGACCCGACTTTGACTTATGGTACTAACCTATACTTGTCAGGGCGCGGCGCAATGGATGCCTTTACTCACTTGATGGAAGCCTATGTATGCGGAGACCCAAACCCATTGACGGATATGATCTGTGAAGAAGGGTTGCGTAAGCTCAGCGGTTCCGTGGTGCAAGCGTGTGTTTATGATGAACCGCAAGCACGCTCTGATCTGGCATTTGCTTCCATGCTTGGTGGTATGGCAATCACCAACGCCAAGCTAGGTGCAGCGCATGGTTTAGCGTCTGCATTGGGCGGAAAGATATCGGCTCCACACAGCGTGATTACTGCTCGGTTAGCCCCATTTGTGATGCTAGAGAATATTGAGGTCGCGAGGGAGCATCAAAGAAGCGATATTTTAGAGCGCTATCAAAGGGTTGCTCAAATAGTCACGGGCAAAGCACAAGCCTCGGCAGAGGATGCCATTCAGTGGTTATCAGAAGTACTCGATACGCTTAAGCTACCAAGTCTATTAGAGTTTGGTGTTTGTGAAGCGCAATTCGAAGAGGTATCGGCTGATGCACTTAAGTCGGTTGCTATTAAAGGGAATCCATTGCCATTGAATCAAGAGCGTTTAATTCATATTCTGCAGCAGGTTTTCGAGAAGTGTGATTGTGGCGAGCGCAGAGGTGCCGAGGCGTTGAAGCACCAAGATGAAGAGTCTTCAATGGTGGAGTCGAGTTTCACGATCATCAACTCTTATGCCTCAGAGAATAGTGTGGTGGAGAAGGGGAACAGCTGGACCATTTAATAGTATTGGTAAATGGCCATGACACTATTGAAGACGTAGATAAATAAAAACGGAGCACTTGGCTCCGTTTTTTAATTCTAATCTTTGGGGTTAGAACTGAGAGTATTTCTCGTAGCGTGAATCACGAAGTGACTCTTTGACACGCTTTAGATTTTCTCTGAAACCTGAGCCACGACGCAATGTAAAGCCAGTTGCTAATACATCGATAACCGTCATTTGCACAACGCGGCTTGCCATTGGCATGTAAACGTCAGTATCTTCTGGCACATCCAATGAGATAGACAGTGAGCTTGCCTTATCAAGTGGAGAGTCTTTCGCTGTGATAGCGATAACCGTTGCGCCGTTTTCACGAGCTAGGTTCGCAATCTCAACTTGGCTCTTCGTGCGGCCTGTGTGAGAGATAAGAACGATAACGTCGTTATCGCTGCAGTTAATACAGCTCATGCGTTGCATCACGATATCTTCAAAACACGTGATTGGGATATTAAAACGAATAAACTTGTTTTGAGCGTCTTTCGCTACGGCAGAAGAGGCACCTAGTCCGAAGAACGAAATGCGTTTTGCTTGAGTCAACAAGTCAACCGCACGGTTCACTTGCATCGCATCTAGACTGTTTTTCGCAACGTCTAGACATGCCATAGTTGATTCAAAGATTTTATGCGTATAAGCATCTGGACCATCATCTTCTTCAACATTACGGTTCACATAAGGTGTACCGTTCGCCAAGCTTTGAGCTAGGTGAAGTTTAAAGTCAGGAAAGCCCTTTGTGTCTAAACGACGACAGAAGCGGTTAACTGTAGGCTCACTTACGTCAGCCATTTTAGCTAAGGTAGCAATGCTAGAATGGATTGCAGTTTGAGGGGAAGCCATAATTACTTCGGCTACTTTACGCTCAGACTTGCTGAAATTTTCCAGGTTTTTTTGTATTTTTTCTAATGTATTCATAGTGTTCACAAGGGTATAGAGAACAACTTGCTAGTTAATATCTTTTTACCAGGGGGTATGGCTGAAACAAATTTCAGTAAACACAATACCAACGCAATGTTGGGTGTTGTAATTACTGCTGTATCAAATAGATATCAAGCTAACTAGCACCATAGAATCAGTATAAACCCAACATACTATTTACTAATACAAAAACACGGGATGAATGCTTAAGAATATGACAGGCCTCAACAAAATTTTAGAAAAGTACAGAATTGGAAGAGGCTTTGAGCAAAAAGAATGCGATTTGAGTATGAACTGACAGATAAGTTACATCAAAAAGAAATAAATTTTCAATTTGATGCAACTAAAATTGAATGGCTATGCGTTTATTTGCGTAACTAACTGAGTGATTTTACCCATTAAGTTTGGTGCCAGTTTTGAAATTTCACGCTGTTCTTCAAGTACTGAAGAAAGAATCTCATTGCCCGTTAGCGGGTTAGCCAATACTACGCGGAAAACGATGATTGGCTGATGAGCCCACGCTTCAGGGTTTAGGCGAGTACGAGATACAAACGATTTGCCTGTTTCACGCTGTTTCTTCTGGATAAACTTAGTCAGTTCGTTCTGAAGTTCGTTCAACTCTACACGCTGTTCAGGATCTGCTTTAAGCAGGGCTGCTTTTACCACTTCAGGAACGTAGCGGTAGGTCAGTAAGCAAAGCTCTGGTTCAGATACCAGTTCGAAATCACTTTGTTCTTTGATCAGGTCGGCAAAGTAACGCGCTTTGTTGATGCTTTGATCGATCAGCAGTTCATAGCCTGGACGACTGATGATGTGCATTGCAGCATAAACCAGCATCGCCATACCTGAGCGAGAGCCTTCCAATGTATGGCTACCTAAGTCTTTAGAACCCTTACGTAGGATATATTGAGCGTGGTGCTCAATCGCAGTCATTGCGTCTGGTTTCTTAAACAGAACCATGCCAGCACCCATAGGGATGTAAAGCTGCTTGTGAGCGTCGATAGTGACAGAATCAGCAAGCTCAATACCATCAAGTAGGTGGCGATGATTGTTAGACATCAAAGTCGCGCCGCCCCAAGCTGCATCCACGTGGAAGTGGCAGTCAGACTCGGCACATACTTCTGCAATATCTCTTAGTGGGTCGATATTACCGGTTTCCGTTGTACCTGCCACACCGATAACGGCGAAAGGCTTAATCTTGTTCTGCTTGAGCTGCTCGATCTTCAGTCGTAGGTCGTCAGTACAAATGCGATTGTCGTTATCTGTTTTAACTGATACAAGACCTTCCTGACCAATACCCAGTACGTCAGCGGCTTTTTTCAGGGAGTAGTGACCACGTTCAGAGACTAAGATGGCTAGGCCTTCGTAGTCGTAGTGTTTCATGGCTTTGAATAAGCCTTCTTTCTCGACACCTTTGAACGAGCCCTGTGCTTTTAGTGCATTGTTACGTGCGACCCAAAGCGCAGTAATGTTCGCGATAGTACCACCAGAGCAAAACGCCCCTAATGAGTGATTTGCACTGTGCATCCAACGAGAATAGAACGCGTCATCATCTTGATAGATTAAGCGATGAAGCATACCTAGAACCTGACGTTCTAAAGGAGTGAAAGCTTTTGAAGTCTCGATTTTTACTAGGTTCTGATTCAGCGCAATCATGATTTTAGAAAGCGGCATCAAGAAGTAAGGCAGGGCAGACGTCATGTGACCAATGAAGCTTGGTGAAGACGTATGAACCGAGTGCGATACAAGAGAATCGAGGAGATGCTCAGTATGTTCAGAAACAAACTCAGGCTGCTCTGGGATATGAGCATTTGAAAAATCTTTCTCAATTTCACGCAGTGGCTTTTCTTCAGCCACGATATGTTCACGTAAGAATTGATTCAGGTTTCGTGAAAGTTTGTCTTCAATTTGAGTGAGTGTTGAATCTGGGCCTTCAGGTACCGTGAAGATACGTAGAAGACTGTCGAAGCTAACATCTGCTGTTTTTTGTTCCGTAACCATAGCAAGCGAGTTATTTTTCTAATATTGACGCGAGCGGGACAATCTAAACGAAAACGGGAACAATGTCCCGTCTTAATTATGAAATCCAACTTCTCATAAAAGCCTATTAAATGAGGGGTTACTTACATTTAATCGCTTCAAGTTCAGCAATAGACGTGTTGTAACGCTGCAGTGCTGTATCGATCTGTTTAGGGTGGCTAAGTAGCTCTGCAAACGCAGAACGCAGCTCGTAGTTTTGAGCGTGAGGCTTTGATTGACGGTCGTCGAACGTCGTTTTTGCTACCTTGCCTAGTTCATCATCGCGCTGTGATAGCGTTTTAATGTCATGTTGCTCAAGTTGCAGCCAACCTTCAACAGGTTGCTCTGTAGCTACTTTGCTTGAGTCGTTTACCAAGTAGTAGTGTACCGCTGCACGATTTAGCTCGAAGTGGTGCTTACGGCCTTCAAGGAACCACTCGCTGACTTCTGTTAGCTCTGGGTATTGCTCTGAGGTGAGTTCAGCAAGATCGGCGTACCAATTTAGAGAGGCGTCGATGTAAGCATCGTATTTTTTCGCTTGGCACTGGTTTGTTTCAGACATTGAATCTGCTGCAAAAGAGAAAGTAGAAGTTGAAGCTAGCAGTAATGCGACGCAAAGGCGTTTCATAGCGGGTCCTTTTGTAAGTTTATTCTTGTTATTACTTTGTCGTTACAGGTTACCGTGATCATTCTTTGTTGAGCAATGACACTTAGTGTCTTTTTATTTGGGTAACTGTATCGGTATCTTGGGCGTTGGTATTCGAGATGCATTCTAATCTAAATCGATCGCTATTCCTGCGATCTAGTTAGCAAGAGATACAAAGAACAACATCAAAATGGGCACGAGTAGACTTAATATAAATCCACTAACAATCGCGATAGGCACACAGCGAACGCCGCCTGTTGTTTGAATGACAGGCAAAGTGAAGTCCATGGCGGTAGCTCCGGCATAACCAATAGACGTACATGGATAGTTTCGAATGAGCACTGGAATCAGAACTAACGCGACAAGCTCTCTCAGTAGCTCAAGCATGAATGATGCTCCGCCGTAGACCGGACCAAACGCATCGCCCATTAGTATTCCAGCCAAAGAGTACCAGCCAAAACCAGAAGACATGGCTAGCGCTTTAAACAGGGGAATATCCAGCAAGTAAGCAGCGATAACACCGCCTAACATAGAGGTGATAATTATCGTGACAGCGATGACCATGCCATGCTTGTTGAGCAAGATTTGTCTCAGGGTCAGCCCGCTGTTTCGCAGCTGGATGCCAATGAAGAATAGAAGAACGAATAGAATCCACTCACTCGCTGTATCGACCCAATGAAGGCTGATAGGCAGAACGAGTCCTGCGATAAGGCCTGAGCCGACAACCAAAATGAGTTTGGCAGACTCCATTGCCATCGAAGAAAGGGGCAGCTTCTTTTGACTACTGTTTGTTTTGAGTGGCAGTACTTTGTCTATCGCGGGCAATGCCATCAGGTTACAAACACTCAAGCAGACAAAGAAAGTGACTGTGTAAAGAAGGATTGTCTGTAGGTTGTTACCAAGATTATCAAGCGCGGCAAGGCTTAATCCCATCAGCGCTAGAATTACATAGATCAAACGCGATGTAGAGCGGTTAATGAATTCTAGCGTTTGGGTGTTTGAAATTGAAAATAGATACCCCACAACAAGTGGAGCAAATATGAAGATCATCCCTGTAAACATGTTTTCCTCTATTGCAATTACTTCAACTTTTTCTATGACTTAGAAGCCACTAGCGTTGATCACGTCGTTTAGCTTTGCATTAAAATCATGTTTACTCAAGTTGCTTAGATTATAAAGCACTTCTGCACCTGTCACGTTGAGCTCAACTTCGTGATCATCGATGTTCTCATCCTTGTTTCTGAACATCAGTAGGTGGTTAGCAATACGTGCGATATCTAAGTAAGAAACTTCACGTTCTTCTTGTTTGTTGATGGTGTTGCTGCACACGTCAATGAAGTCGCTGTCGAAGCCCCAACGCTTGAGTACTAGCTTGCTGGTGGCTGAACATTGGCCCTGGAAAATCTGAAGCGCGATATCGTGGTCGAGGTAGTTACCGTTTTCAAGGTATAGGTGGTACTCGCTTACTAGGCAGAACAGCCCAATATCGGCTAACAAACCAACTAGCAAAGACTTTTCATGTTCAAGGTAGCGATATTCAGCAGGAGCGATCTCTTTAAAGCCATTGGTCACAAGTACCATGGTTGCGCCTAACTCTTTTGAGACAGAAGCGCTTTGAATCAATAGCTGGTTACACTCTTTATTTAAATCAACTGAGTGCTTGAGTTGTTCGATCGCTTGTGCAGTCACGATGTCACGAACACGCAATATGCCCAGGCGTGAAACGGCCGTCATAATGTCGACACAGGTGATGTTGCGTCTGTTGAAGACAACCGAGTTTGCAACTCGAATGACGATGGCTGTAAGGCCTGGATCTTCAAGCAAGCACTCGGCAACCTCGGCTATCCCAGTCGATTCCAGAGTACAAAGTTTTTGGATTTTAAGTACAACGTTAGGGATAGGAGGAAGGGTTATTTTTCCCGCTGAGATGGAATGTCCAACAAGTTGGGCAAATTCTGATTCTAGGCCCTTAAGAAGAAGCGCCTTGTTTTGTGGTAGCCAGAAAAACGATAAATGATTCATATAAAAAGTAAAAACATGTATGTCCTACCATTTTACAAGCCACAGTGCTGCGAGGCAATACTGATCGGTCCACACGAGCTTTTAAATATTGAACCGGTGTATCATCAAACGTCAAAATTCAATCACGGAATGATAGCTTTGTGTGATGTTAATCATGAAAAAACGGAATACACAATTGATTGATGTGAACTAAGTCCAGACTTATTTTTCTTTTCGAAGTATCATTTATTTAAAGGTGAAAAACGCAACTATAATATTCACCTAAACAATAAAAATTAGATTCAAAATTTTCGCATAAAAAGCTGCTTGTCTGGTGATCAACCTAATCGGGGTAATTTGATTAAGGATCAACGGATATGACCGAGACAGCATTTATTAATTACGTGAATCAATTTGGTGAGCATCAAAAACGTTCTATGTTCGGAGGTATTGGCCTCTTTCAAAATGACGCTATGTTTGCCTTATTGAGTGAAGGTTGTTTATTCATTAGAGGTGGTAAGTCATTAGATAAAAAACTGGCAGATCTTGATTGTGAAAAGTATCGCCATGTGAAAAAACAGACAACAGCAACCGTAAATTACTACGATATTACTGACCTGTTCACATGCGAACATCCTGAATTGGATAGCATTATTCGTACTTCTATCGATAATTCAATTCAGCAGCGCAGCTTCAAGAAGTCATCTGCTAGCCGTAGATTAAGAGATCTTCCTAACATGCAGCTTACGTTAGAGCGCATGGTGAAAAAGGCGGGTGTCGACGATGTTTCTATGTTTATGCAGTTAGGCGCACCAGAAGTATTTAATAAGGTTCGCAAAGCGTACGGAAACGATGTTGACCTAAAACTACTTTGGAAATTCGCGGGTGCGATTGATGGTATCCACTGGAAACTATTACAAGAACCACGCAAGCAGCAATTACTAAAGAGCTGCCACTAAAGAAGTCGTCCTTATATGCTTGAAGTTACAGTTTATAAATAAAAACCGAGGAATAAATCCTCGGTTTTTTTGTTTCTTTCTCAACGAAAGAGGCTAAGTATTCTCTTGGAACCCAAAGGTTCGAACTCGTCAGCTAAGTATTAGTACTTGAAGCGAGCTGTGAACATTAGCTGATCACCGTAGAAGTCGTTGATACGAGCTTCAGCGCCAATAGAGAATAGCTCTGTAGAGTGGAAACGTGCGTAAACAGAACCGATCCAATCATCGTTGTCATCGATAGACACGTAACCACCTTTACCACCAACTTCTAGTTGTGGACCAAGCCATTGGCGAACACCAATGTTAACTTCCATACCAATGTCAGTAGAGCTTGTGTGTTCAGGCTGAACGATGCGCGCTAGCATTTCACCTGTAAGGTCTGCCCAGTTGTTAATTGGAGCGTGGAAACCAAGACCAACAGCAGAGTCGAAATCACTTTCAAATTCTGAATCAATGCGCGCAATTGCGTGAGCATTCGGGTGGATTGACTTACTGAACGCGCCACCAAATGTAACAGGGCTAGCACCGATACGTGCTTCGAAGTAATCGTAGCTGAAGTTGCTCATTACTTGTGGTTGTTCTTCGACAGCTAGCGCTTGGCTCGAAGCCAACAGCATAGCGGTAGTAAGTAGTATTTTGCGCATAACGACCGTAAACCTTTATTAGTGTTAATTCCTTTGGTTTGAGAGAAATCGACAAACCATAAACATCGAGACAGTTTAATCTAACTCACGGAAAAGTAATCCATTAAAATGTAAATCCTTAATCATTTAGTTAAAAAATAATCAAATTAAGGGTCAGTCTGCTACGGAGATCTCATGTTTTGGGGCAAATGAGAAAGTTGGACAAGTGAATCATCCAGATTTTATATGTGTCTGTTCGTGTCTTATATTGACTGCTGTTTATCTCATTGCCCTTCAAATGTTAATCGGAAGCATTACTCTCCAAAGCTTGTGCGCTTATTTGCCATCGAGGTAAGGATGCGCTCTGTATCTAGAACCGAAGTCCAATTCAGTAGTTGTTTATCATTGGCAATCACATAGTCGGTCAGCTGCTGAGTTATGGTGTCTCTGAGTTGGTCGCCTTGCCAAGGTTTGGATATATAGAAATCGAGGGCCGCGTTATTAATGGCAGTTACCGTATCTTCAAGCCCGGCTTGCCCGGTGAGCAGCAGCTTGCGTGTTGGCTTTGTAGAGTCGTGTTGGTTAAGTTCGATAAGAAAATCGATACCTGTTTTTTCCGGCATTATGTGGTCGCATAAGATCAAAGCGAGCTTAATGCCGTCCTGCTCCATCTCTTTGATGACTTGTTTTGCTTCATCGACCGATTCAGCGCCCTCAACGATAAAGTTTTCTTCAAACACGGCTAAATCTTGAAGCACACTATTGAGCACTTCTGGTTCATCATCGACACATAAAATTAAGTACTTATTCATGAGGTGCTCCTTCTTGTTTGAACGGCAGCCATACTTGCATGTGAGTGTGGGTTCCAACCTCAGACTCCACCAAAATAAATCCTTGATGGGCCGAAACAATCTGTTGAGAAATAGATAACCCAATCCCTAAACCGAAGTTACCTTCTTTTTTGGTCGTGAAATTAGGGTTGAAAATAGAATTAATGTTTTCTTTAGCGATTCCGATGCCAGTGTCTGATATCTGCACCACTAGAAACGTTTGATTGTCTTTAGTCTGTTGTGAAGTGGAGATAGAAACCTTGCCTCGCTCTAGAATGGCATCGAGTGCGTTAGAAAGAAGGTTGGTCCAGACTTGTTGCAACGCCAGTGATTGGCAGAGCAAAGGGGGTAAGCTGGTGTCGTAGTTCTTTTCAAGTTGATGGTGTTTTAAGCGGTTTTCAAAGATCACCAAAGTGTCTTCGATGCCTTCGTGTATGTCTGTGTAATGGCGAAGCTCATCGTCTTCACGTGCATAGCTTTTTAGGCTCTTAACCATGTCGGCAATGCGCTTGCTACAAACTTGAATGGATCGGATAGAGTTGCCGACGTAATGGTAATGCTCTAAGTCGTTGAGTAACTCTTTACCCGCAACAGGGGACTCTTTTAGGGTCTCTAAAACCTTAGCATCTTGGCTTAAATTCAATCTCACCGCTTTTTTTGCTAGGGCACGATCATCTATGGTCGATGCTAAATGTTTTACCAGTTGTCTCTCCTGAGAAGTGGAGAGCGGTTTGGCTAATTTTGAACACGCCAGCACCTCTGTTCCTTTATTGGATTCGGGAACTGCGAGGTTCTCGAGTATCTGGTCTAGATGCTCTGATAGCGTTTTAATACTTCTCATAATTGCCGCTATGGGGTTATTAAGCTCATGCGCGACACCAGCGACAAGTTGCCCAAGCATGGCCATTTTCTCTTTTTCAATCAATTGCTGGTGTGCAGACTCCAATGATTCAAGTGTTTGTTGAAGCTTGATTTTGTTGGTGATACTACGTTGTAAGCGGCGATTAAAATGACGGAGCAGTAGGTTAGTAAACAAAGGCAGCAAAGTATTATTGGAATGCATCACCTGAGCAAAACTCTCTTTATCTAGCTTAATGACTCGAGTTGGTGTCAAAGTGATCCCTGTAGAGAAAGAAGGCTCGCCCGTCACAAATGACATTCCACCAACGATGTTGCCTTTAGAGTGACGCACGACCTCTCGCTGCTGTCCTAATTCATCTTTCTTGTAGAGAGCGACTTCACCCTCAATGATCAACCACAAGAAGCGATTATCTTCTCCTTCAACCGTTAACAAATGCTCTGGTGAGTAATCGCGAATCGCTCTGGTCTTGTCATCTTTAGAGAAGACCTCTTGCAAGGCATTGAAGACACGTTCAGCGAGCGCATTGTCTGAGAGCTGGTGGTAATCGTGAATAAAACCTGATTGAAAAGATTGAAAAGATTGAATCTTTTGGTCTATGTGTGCTCTTAATAAGCGCTGTTGATCTAACGCATCACTATAAGACAACAGGTTTTCAGAGTCGTATTGGATAACGAAAGAGGTCAGTTCCTTTTGTGCTGACTTGAAGAGAACCTGATCTTGAACCGGTTTGGTTAAGCAGTGATTAAGTCTGCCTTCGTTTAGCGCAGTTAGAATGGATTGAATGTCTGACGATGCACTGACGAGTATGGTTCTCGCTGTATTACTATGAGGTAACTGCTCGAGCTCAATTAGAAACTGCACACCATTGAAATGAGAGTGATGGTGAGTGATCACCAAAGCAACGGTTTGATGATTGTCGTGGATGTCTTCCAATGCGTGGTGCGCATCTTCAATGTTCTCGGCGGTGTAGATATCGAACACACGAGACAACTGAGCTAATTCCGTACGGATGCGCTCGATGCTAACTGGATTATTGTCCAAACAGATAACAGCGTATTGATTCACAGTTTCCCCTTAGTAGTCGCAACGCTTCTAGCCTAGCAAGAACTGTTGATTAAGGATGAGAGCTAGCCGTTAATTTGCTGAGTGATTTGAAGTATCGAGCAATAGACTGATTTAACTCAATGTTTCTTGTTTGCGACTGATGGGTTAGACTGAAAAAAAACAAACACATGTAGAAAGAGAACTCATGGAACAGTTAAGAAAAATTGGCGCAATTGGCGGCGCAATCTCATTGGCTCTTTGTTGGCCTCTAGCGGTTGGGCAAATTGGACAAAATGCGATTACTGATGGCGTTGCAAAACTTAACAATTCGAGCATTCAAGCTGAGATCGTTGAGTACGATAGAGGTTACCTTTCTTCTAACGTAACCACTCGCATCACTGTGACGGATGAAAACTTAAAAGAACAACTTGCGATTGATGGCTTACCAAGTGAGTTTGTCGTTAATAGTGCGGTTAGCCATGGTTTGGTTAGCCTTAACGCTGTTTCGACGTTAGATAATGCAGACATCCTGCCACTGACTTTAACGACGAGCACAGAGCTGAACGGCAATACGGATTTCGACTTCGAGCTAAGCCAATTCAATCATCAAGGTACTGATGAGAATGGCACCTCGGTGTCTATCACTAAATCTAACCTTACAGGTCATGCGACTGTGTTGGGCCAAGTGGATTACCAGCTTTCTATCCCTTCTGTTCAAATCGATTTTGAAACGGGTGAAGAGGTGACACTGTCAAACCTGAAAGGTACGGGTTCAGGCCAACAAGCTAAAGGTTACTGGCTAGGCACGCAGAACTTCACGATTGATAGTTTCTTGATTTCAGATTCGGCAATGCAGCCATTTATGACTATCGAGAACTCAACCTATGACTTTGAATCTCACCTAGATGAAGCAACTAAGCGTCTACGCAGCAACCTTAAACTGTATATCGCTAATATCGAGACGAGCGAAGGGCAAGTGAACAACTTAAACGTTGATTTCGAAATGTCGAAACTCGACAGTGAGTCGTTCGAGAAAATCTTTGAGATTTACCAGTCTAATCCTGTTCTGACACAAGAAGACGTTGCTGAGATCATCCCATTCATCGACATTCTGTTTGCTAAGGGCTTCGACCTTTCAATGAACAACATGTCATTAGAGTTAGGCAAAGGCCAGTTTGAATCGAAGTGGTTAGTGAGTGTTCCTGAAGGTACAGAAAACATCAGCAGTGAACCTTCAATGATCATGCCAGCACTAACGGGTAACCTCCACTCGAGCTTTTCAAACGGACTGGTAGAAGAGTACCCGTTTATTCGCGAAAGTATTGATGAGTTGATCGTGATGGAAATGATCAAAGAAACAGACAAGGGTTACGAAATCAGTGCTGACCTAAAAAATGGAAACCTAGTGTTTGAAAACGGACAAGAAATTCCACTAATTGCACTACTTATGCCGGCTTTTGTTCAATAAAACTGAGTAGGCAAGAATACTCATAGGGCAATTTAGCGCATTAAGTTAAAGATTTTGTACTGTACGAAACAAAAGAGGTCATAAGACCTCTTTTGTTGTTTTTATGTTGAGTAAAACATGGTATTACTTGCATAGTTATTATTTAGCAGGAGCAATCATCCCCATGGAACTTACATTAGATAACGTATTCAATTTTAGTGCTGGCCCAGCGGCTCTGCCTAAGCCAGTAATGAAACAAGCACAAGCTGACTTCATTGATTGGAACGGTTTAGGCACTTCCGTTATGGAAATCAGCCATCGCAGCAAAGAATTTATTAAAGTTGCTGATGAGTCTGAGCAAGACCTACGTGATCTTCTGAACATCCCAGACAACTACAAAGTTCTGTTCTGTCAGGGGGGCGCTCGTGCTCAATTCGCTGCTGTGCCTTTAAACCTTCTTGGCGATGCAACAAAAGCGACTTACATTGATGCGGGCTACTGGGCTGAAAGCGCAGTTACGGAAGCAAGTAAGTACTGTGAAATCGATGTGTTCAATGCAAAAACGACAGTCGATAGTAAAGCGGCTGTGGTTCCAGCAAAAGACTGGAAGATCGATCCTGAAGCGGCTTATGTTCACTTCTGTCCGAATGAAACCATCGATGGCATTGAGATCAGCGAGCTACCACAAACCGACAAGCCTATTGTTGCGGATATGTCATCTAACATCTTGTCTCGTAAGATCGATGTGTCTCAATATGGTGTTATCTACGCCGGTGCACAGAAGAACATTGGCCCTGCGGGTATCTGTATCGCTATCGTACGTGATGATCTGCTTGATCTTGCAAATGACGTATTGCCAAGCATTCTTAACTACAAAGTGCTGGCTGAAAAAGACTCTATGTTCAACACGCCACCAACTTACGCTTGGTACTTGTCTGGTCTTGTTTTCAAATGGTTGAAGGCTCAAGGCGGTGTTGAAGCGATGGAGCGTGTTAACCAAGAAAAAGCAGCACTACTTTACAATGCGATCGATGATTCTGATTTCTATAAGAACGAAGTGCACGCAACAAACCGTTCAAGAATGAACGTACCGTTCCAACTTGCGAAACCTGAGCTAGATGCGAAGTTCTTAGAATTGGCTGACGCGGCTGGTCTTAAGTCACTGAAAGGTCACCGAGCTGTAGGCGGCATGAGAGCATCGCTTTACAATGCGATGTCTTTAGAAGGTGTACAAGCGCTTGTAAGCTTCATGAAAGATTTCGAAGAGAAGTACGCTTAATCTGCCTAACTGATATTAAACGATTAAAAGAGGAGCGAACGGCTCCTCTTTTTTTAGTTTCGCAAACACTTATCTGTAACCCTGACTATCTTCTTTTACTGTTCAAACGAAACTGCTGTGGCGTGACATCAAAAGTCGCTTTGAAGGCTTTGATGTAAGAGGAATCGTTTTGATAACCCACTTGATCAGCAATGCTTTGTATCGAGTTATCTTCGTCTAGCAGGGATAAGGAGTAAATCAGTCGTATTTGTTGACGCCACAGCTGGAATGAGGTGTTGAACTCCTTTGAAAATAAACGCGACAAGGTTCGCTCGGATGCGCCTACTTTTTCTCCCCACGCTTTGAGCGACAAATCTAAATTTGGCTCATCAGTGAGGGCTTCAAATATCAACTTCAAACGCCTGTCTTGTGGCAATAACAACTGAAATGTCTGTACGTTGTCTTTCATTATTTGGTCGTGCAATACGGACAGTAGGCGAGACACTTCTTCATCGCTCACCAATCCTTCACACTGTCTGCGAATTTCTTGTAATAGCTCGTTTAGAAAGGGAGTAAGTGCAATGGTTCGAACCTCGGGCTCATACTTAGTTCCAAAGGCTGGGTTAAGGTAAATGCCAACAAACGTGGTATGACTCAATGCAATAGATTCATGTGAAATACCGGCAGGTACAAATAAAGCTGATGTGTGCGGCACAAGGTGTTGATAGTGTTCTGTTTGAGTTTGTAGCAAACCTTTGAGTGGAAAGATCACTTGATGCCATGTGTGTTGATGCATCGCATCGATGTAACCTTTCGGCATGTCGATAGTCTTAACGAGCGCGGGCGAGTTCGGATTGGCGACCATCATCTTGTTGGAGGTGACCACTCCAGTACGAGAATCGATTTGGCGGGTTAGCATGGTTAAGTGTCCTTATGTCCCTATTCTGACGGAGCGACCCTAGGCTATCATGCTCGACAAATAGAATGAAGCCGAGAGGATACGAGCATGCGCTTTCAAGTAGAGATATCCAAACAAAACCAGCTTTTGTTTAAAGTTGATATTGAGAATATCGACCGCAGAAAGTGTGAAACATCACTCGATACTGTATTAGCTAAGTTTCCAATCGAAGAGGGCTATCAGCGTCATGTGTTGGCTTCTGATAGTGAGACTCGCTACCTCAAAAGCACCGACCAGAGTATTGAAGTGTTGGCGGCGATTCCGATATTTAGATCATTAGGCGAGCGATAGTACTGCTCGTGGAAGACAATATTCTCGCAGAAAGAACAATAAGATTGAGACAAGAAGGGAGAGATATGAAGAAGTTAGGCGTGGTAAACAATGTATTGGTAGGCAAAACAGTCGCTTTCGCACATGGTGCAAAAAGTGCCATCAACAAGCAAGTATTGTTGGATCGTCAACACGCAACGGAGCTGGGTTTTACCAATGATGAGCAAGGTGATCCGCGTTTCCATGGCGGCATTCAGAAAGCCCTTCATATCTACCCAAGCGAACATTACCCAGTTTGGCAACAGGAGTTGAGCGACAAAGGTGTTTTTCAATCAGCTGGCGCGTTTGGAGAGAACATCAGCTCAAGCGGCGTGACCGAACAATCGATTTGCTTAAAAGATAAAATCCGTATTGGGTCTACTTTGTTGGAAGTATCGCAAGGGCGTATGCCTTGTTGGAAGCTCAATGTGCGTTTTGACCAACACGATATGGCAAAAAGGCTGCAAGACACACTCAGAACCGGTTGGTATTTCCGAGTGTTAGAAGAGGGCGAGATCGGTGCAGGTGATGAGATTATACTGTGCGAGCGTCCTTATCCTGACTGGTCGCTTGCTCGTATCATGGGTGCCGTTTTTACCGGTAGCTTAGATAAAGACTTATTAAGCCAAATGACGGCATTGCCATTGGTTGAGTCTTGGGGAGCGCTTGTTGCTCGTCGCCTCGAAACGGGCAAAGTCGAAGATTGGGAAATGCGCTTGGTTGGACCGACAGCGGTATAAACCAGTAGTTAGATAGAGAAAGCCCGCTATTGAGATATCGCGGGCTTTTTAATAGTGATGAGCGTTGTAAGTGCCGTTACAACCAGAAACTCTTCAGCGGCATATCAGGCGAAAAGTGATGAGCAACCTGTGCTTGAAGCAACTCTGCGGTTGCAATCGCATCAGTAAGTGCATGATGTGGCGTGTAGTCGGGTAGGTGGTATCGACGACGGCTTTGCCCTAGTCGAACCGAACCAGGCTTCTTACCTTTTAATTTATTCCATAGGCCGCCAGCCAGTTTGTTCTGGATCTGAGACTCAATCTCTAACGTGTCCAGCACCGGAAACTCGATGCCTTCATTCAATCGCACTTTCAATGCGTTGTTTAAGAAATCTCGCTCAATACGGCGGTAGTGAACAACGGGAATATGGCCAGCCATCGCTTGTAATACTTCATCCAACACTTCATCAAGATCTGGTGCATCGATGATGTCATTGTGGGTAATGCCGTGGATTACCACTGATTCTTCCTCTAGCTTCTGCCTCGGACGCAGTGTCCAGTGCCTTGCTTGTCGAAGGTAGATTCGGTTAAGAGTAAATGGCACCAAACCTATGGTGATGATCCCGTCTTTGGAAGGGTTCAAACCGGTTGTTTCGAAATCCAATGCTAAGAACATCACCTCTGAGAGTGGTGTGTCAGGCGCAGGAAGCGGTTGGTTGTAGAACTGTTTTAAGCGTTCATCCTGGGCACGTTCAAGCTTTTGAGCAAACTTAAATGGCCAATCGACCGCTGGTGATCTGAATAGTTTGTTCATAGGCCCTACTTAAACTTGTTACTGGCTTGGTAACGGAACTTAAGGAAGTTTTGCGCATTACTTAAGATTTGGAACGCATCCTTAAGGTTACGACGTTCAAAATCAGACAGGTTTTCCGGTTCGATGTTGTTATCCGGCTCAACATTGTTATCAACATCGTGCGCTTGGTGGCGAATGCGCACCAGAGAGATGAACTCCATTGCGTCCTTAAGATCTTGTGCTCTGCCTTTTGGCAAAATACCTGCGTCGATAATGTCGTCTAAGCGCTCAAATGAGTTTTTAGAGCGAGAGCCCACCGCTAGCGAGTGGACACGAATCAAATCGGCGAGAGGAGCCGTACCACGTCGTTTGAGGTTGATGGAGTTGTTATGACGACCATCTTTCTCCATTACGAAGTCTTTAAAGAAACCAAGTGGCGGAGTACGGTTGAGCGCATTACGTGCCAGACATGCTAGGAAGCGGTTGTTCTTACGTGCACGTCTTACGATAAAGCTGTTTAGTTGCTCTGCCCATTTCAGGCGGCCATAAACACCATCTAGGTCGAAGAAGATCGATGCGTTCAATAGCGCTTTCGGGTTTGGATCATCAATCCAGTCGGCGAAGCACTCTTCCCATTCTCTGCGTGTCATGCGCCAAGTTGGGTTAGTCGCCATGATGTCACCTGTACAATACACGTAACCACATTGGTCTAAGCCGTCACAAATGAATTTTGAGAGCGCTTCAAAGTACTTGCCGTGTTTTGCTTCGTCATAGGTGTCATCAAGAATGATGGCGTTATCTTGGTCTGTCACCAGCAGCTGTTCATCACGCCCCATGGAGCCTAATGCTAGGAAACAATATGGAATTGGAGATTTGCCTAACTGTTCTTCGGCGAGTTCGATAATACGCTGCTTAAAGCTACGACCAATTACCGACATTGCGGTGCCAACCATGTGAGCATTGGCATCTTCGTTAACGAGACGTACAAAGCTGTCTTTCACTTGCTCAGAGAGCACTTTGAGATCTTCGATGCTTTGTTGCTGGAAGATACTACTTACTAAGAGCAGCGAGTTTTGAGATTCGTAACGGACGATGTCGGTCGCTTCGATAATACCGATTGGCTTCTTATCTTTCAGGACAGGTAAGTGGTGCACGTTGTAGCGAAGCATGGTCATCATGGCTTCGTATACATAGGCATTGTGGTCAAGAGAGATAACCTCAGGTGTCATCACAGTAGAGACTTCATCGGATGGATCGAGACCTTCTGCCAGTACGCGAGTACACAAATCTCGGTCGGTAATAATACCGATAACGGGCGTTGAGTCGTCTTCATCATCTTCAACGATGTCAGGGTCGATGATCAGCAAGGAAGAGACATTCTCTTCCGCCATCATGGTGGCCGCTTGTTGAATGGTGCGCGTTTTCTCAATCATCGGCGCTTCACTGGTCAGCAGCGTTTTCACTTTAGATGTCGTGAGGTCGTTGGCATCGTTATTACTTGAGTTTGCCTGACGTAAGCGCGCGTTATCCTCAACCTCTACGAAATCGGCAAAAGAGTCGTAGTTATCGTAGAGTTCTTGGAAAATAGGCTCAGGAATGCAGTAGAGCAGGGTGTCTTCGGTCGCTTTTACTGGGAAGCGCACCTTGTTATTGGTGAGCAGGCCCATTTGACCAAACAGATGGCCTTCATCAAGGCGGTTATACAGCTCGCCTTTACGACGATAGACTTCGACTTCGCCGCTTCGAACCATATACAGGTCATGAATTTGATCACCAAAGTGAATGATAGGTGTGTCTTGGCGGTAATAAGAAATTTCCACGCTACTGGTCACTTTCGTCAACATCTCCTCTGGGAGCTCATTGAAAGGGGGGTATTGTGCCAGAAAGTTTTGAATCTCTAATAACTCAGCATCCATAGTAATCATCCATTGGTTTGTATGATTTCATGGTACAACATTTGATAATAATTTGCCGTCACAAATCAATCTGTGAGCTAAAACCTTTTTAAAGTCTTAGGGATAGACTAACCTTTCAAATAATGGAGTGACAGTTTAAGGATGATGGGAATGTCGAAGTGGAAGCTTAGTTTTGTATCTGCAGTTTTTATGTTTTCTCCAAGTTTGTGGGCAGACACTCACAGTGTGGATATTCTTGATTACGACCACGTTTATGCAACGGCGCATTCAGGCAGTTTAAACGAAGATGCTGGGGGCAATAATAATGCATCGGCGTTTGGATTAGGTATTAGCTACACCATGACAGATGATTGGTTACTGCTTGGTGATTATAGCGCGCGTTTCATCCACCCTGACGAGAGTACTACTCGTATTGATACACTAATGGCTGGTGCGGGTTATCGTTATAGCATCAAGAAAGACTTGGATATTGTCGCTTCTTATTTGCTTGGTGTGACTAAAGGGGAAGTTGAGCTGAATGGCACCAACGAGACCTTAGAGTCGGACACTGAATTTGTCCAAGGTGTTAAGGCCGAGCTTAACTATGGCTTTGCTAAACGTTGGATTGCGAACGGTAGCGTGCAACTTAACCGCAGCGATTTATTCGATGAAGAGATTTACCACCTAGGTTTACGTTATTTAGTGACCAACAAGTTTGCGATTGGTGGCTCATACCAACATAGAGATGGTGAGGGGAGCACAGGCGTAAGTGAGAGGACGAATGAGTTAGGTGTCGAGTTCTTCCTCGAGTACTAATAGAATTAAATCTAACGCGTTACGACAGCTACAAAAAAGCCAGCTTAATCGCTGGCTTTTGCATATCTAAGTGTCTGCAAGAGCAGACTTGGTATTGTTACGATTAAAGAACCGCAGCGATACCTTTACATAGAGGGCCCATGTTTGACTTAGTCATGCCCGCTACGCTGATGCGGCCAGAGCCAACAATGTAGATTGCGAATTCGTCTTTTAGGCGGTTTACTTGCTCTTTGCTCAAACCAGAGAAAGAGAACATGCCGTTTTGGCGCTCGATGAACGTGAAGTCTGCATCAACACCTTCAGATTTCAGTGTTGCAACGAACAGTTCGCGCATCTCTTGAATACGGTCACGCATTTCAGCGACTTCCGCTTCCCATTCAGCACGTAGACCAGCATCGCCAAGGATGTGAGTTACGACAGCACTACCGTGCGCTGGTGGGTTAGAGTAGATAGAGCGAATGATGCTCTTAACTTGAGAGAATGCTGTTGTTGCTACGTCTGCAGACTCAGCAACCAAAGTGAATGCACCAACACGCTCATTGTACAGACCGAAGTTCTTAGAGAACGAGCTCGCGACTAGAATCTCTTTGTTGTATTTAGCGAAAGTGCGAAGGCCAGCAGCATCTTCTTCAACGCCTTTTGCAAAACCTTGGTAAGCAAAGTCGAATAGTGGAAGAAGCTTCTTCTCAGCAACGAGCTTAGCCAGTACTTCCCACTCTTCAGCTGTTGGGTCAATACCTGTTGGGTTGTGACAGCAGCCGTGAAGAAGAACGATATCACCTTCAGATGCTTTCTCTAGGTCAGCAACCATACCAGCGAAGTCTTTGTCTTTTGTTTCAGCGTTGTAGTAGCTGTACTGAGCTGTTTCGATACCCGCAGCAGCGAATACGCCGTTGTGGTTAGCCCAAGTTGGGTTGCTGATCCAGATCTTCACATCGCCAAGTTGGCGCTTAATGAATTCACCTGCAACACGTAGAGCACCAGTACCACCCGGAGCTTGTGCTGTTTTAGCGCGTTGAGAATTTACGATTTCTGCATCTGAACCGAAAAGTAGCTTCTGTACTGCTAGGCCGTATTCAGCTGTACCTTCAATCGTTAGGTAAGATTTGGTTTTTTCGTTTTCAAGAAGTGCAGCTTCTGCTTTCTTTACTGTTTTAAGTACTGGCGTTTGACCATCTTCATTTTTGTAGATGCCAACACCAAGGTTGATTTTCTCTGCACGAGAGTCGTTTTTAAACTCTTCAGTAAGGCCGAGGATAGGGTCGGCAGGCGCAGCTAACACTTTTTCAAACATAATCTTCATCCATGTCAATTGAGAGGGGATAGTATCTATGGGTAGTTATACCTGTATGGAATTTTTAAGACAATACGAAGTGAACAGAAAGACCAAAAAAAATCAATTTCAATCAGATTTATTGACTAAAGAGGGTATTTGATAACAAAACACCCTACGGATTAACCTATAGGGTGCAAGAAGTTAGTGGTTTTTGAAAAGATTATGCGGTGGAAGTAATAAGGCTTTCTCTCTCCCGTTCGTTTTCTTCGTCTTTTCCATCTTTGTAAGTGGCCGCTATTTCAACAAAAAGGCCTTCGACGGCTAAAAAGGCTTGAACAACTTGCGGATCGAAATGAGAACCTGCACCTTCTAAAATGATCGCTTTGGCTTGTTGATGTGTAAATGCTGGCTTATAGACTCGTTTAGAGATTAATGCGTCATAAACATCGGCTAATGCCATTAAACGACCAGATAAAGGGATGTCTTCGCCAGACAATTGATTTGGATAGCCGCTGCCATTCCATTTCTCGTGGTGAGTCAGGGAAATCTCTTTCGCGACTCTTAAGAAAGAACTGCTTCCGAGCTGCTTTTCAGCGATAGATAAGGCTTCAGCGCCAATAGCAGGGTGCCCCTTCATGATTTCAAACTCTTCGTCGGTCAATTTTCTCGGTTTTAACAGCACGCTATCAGGAACGCCTACCTTGCCAACATCATGCAGTGGCGCAGACTTATAAAGCAGTTCGATATAGTTTGGAGTTAACAAGGCTGAATGGGTTTCAGATTTACTAAGCTCTTGTGCGAGTACCTTAACGTATTCTTGAGTTCTAAGGATATGCGCGCCTGTCTCATTATCTCTCGATTCGGCAAGTGCAGATAGACTGACAATCGCGACATCGCGTGTGGTTTTCACTTCGTTTTGCGCTGTTTCCAAGCTATCGATCATGGTGTTGGTCATTGATGCCATTGAGCCAAGTTCGTTATAGCCGAAAATAGGCAGGCGGACACCTTGCTCTCCATTTGTCACCTTGTTTAATGCGCACTCTTGGCTAAGCAAAATACGCTTAATCAGCTTGCTCCACAGTGTCATGATGACAATAGCGTAGCCGCCTAATACAAGTGCTAAATAGATGAATTCTTTGATTACGCTGATCTTGCCTGTGCCATCGAGCAGGCGGGCTGGATTGTGTTCCAGCCAAAAGATGTCTTTGACTGCAATCATGGTTAGCATGCTCGTCAGTGTGACAAGAAGTACCATCACCAAACCAATCATCTGTTTAACTAGCGAGCTTCTTTCACCGACCAGCTGAAAATCATACGTCCCAGTGGCTTCCATATCGTCCATTTGCTTTAGTTTGGCGCTTAGCTGGAGAATGGTGCCGGTAAAGAAGCCAAATAAGCTCATTCCAAATAAGACTTTTAGATTACTGTCTACGGTGAACTCGTAGCTAAGGTTGTAATAAAGTGCGAATGGGATACTCGCTGCGAAGAACAGAAAGGTATCAAGCTGAGCAAACCTGCCTTGCTTAACCAAAGCGTGATTGGCGAATAAAAAGTGACGAACAAACCAAACCAAGACAAAAACGATGCTGACGTGAGTGAAAATCTCAAGTGTGGATAGGCTCTCAAGCATCGGACACACTCGGCTACCATAAGTGCCAAAGAGCACCCCGGCGATAGCGTATAACTGGGTCGTTAGTGATTTATTATAGTTAGAAGTATCCATCGATAAGCCTTTGTTCTTGTTGATTTACATGAGCCTTAGATTGATTGACGGATAAAGACGCACGCACGATTAACATAGATGACATGAATGAGATCGGAAATTCTATCTATAGCTTTCGCGGATTGATACAAGAAAGTGGTTAGTGTTGGATTTTTGTTAGCTAGGTGGGGAATATTACAGCGTTATTATGAAGAGGTTTGAATAGCCTCGGTTGAGTCTCGAGGCTATTACGTCGATGAGGTTGCGATGAGAGCCGAGAAGATTAGCTACAACGCGACCTAACGATTATTAAAAGGCGATTACTTTTTCAGATTGATTTCAGCTTCAATTGAACCAGTTTCAATCTCTGGGTGTGACGCCAGTTTGTCTGCTGCCCATTGGTTGATGTGCTTAAGAATTGCAGATACCGCGTGCTTTTCAGTAGGTGCTTGATCTTGCTCTACATCTAGCTTCTGCTTTGGATGTGAGCCTGTCGCATCTTCAGCAATATGGAGCCAATCTGGGTGCCAGTAGTATGGCTGGCCACTCGGTGTTGTCCAACTGTGAACACCGTTTGACTCTCCTTTATAACTTAACTGATCTGCTTCTATTTTTTTCATTGTTATCTCGCATGTTTTTGGGTTACATCAAATTATTGAGGCGTAAAGCGAATTTAGCTCTTACCTTGGGTACAAACTTAGCAAAGCTTACAAAGTTATCTGTGAACCAATTCACACAATTATAGAAATTAGGTGCAATCATATGGATAGAAGCAATAGTTGATCACGTTAATGATAAGATCACCCGTCCACAGGAATTTATCTAGGTAGTACAATTAGATGGCGCGTTATGAAGAGCTTGCAAAGGATATTCGGACTCAGATCGCTAATAATACGTGGCGTTCAGGGGAGAAGATCCCTTCTGTACGCATGAGTTGTCGTAACTATAACGTCAGTAATAGTACTGTTTTACAAGCCTATCAGTTGTTAGAAAGTGAAGGTTGGATCATTGCCAAGCCTCAGTCTGGCTACTTTGTCGCCCCTAAGGTCGACGGCGTTGACTACGAAGCGCCAATAGCACGAGAGAAGAAGGCGATAAATGATCGCTTGTTCGATTTCTTAAAGTCCAGCTCAGCAGAAGGCGTCATTCCTTTAGGCTCCGCTTTTCCTGACCCAGACCTTTTTCCTTTACCTACCTTAACTCGTAATCTAGCCAGCGCCGGCAGGAAGATGACGGGTGCCAGTGTCATTAACAATCTACCACCTGGAAGTGAATCTTTAAGAAGGCAGATAGCACAGCGTTATCTACAGCAAGGAATTACGGTTAACCATCAAGATATTGTGATTACTTCGGGTGCGATGGAAGCTCTGAACTTGAGCCTGCAAACCGTGACTCAATCTGGCGACTATGTTGTGATTGAATCGCCGGCATTTTATGGCGCTTTGCAAGCGGTAGAGAGGTTAGGGCTCAAACCGATAGAAGTGGATGTTTGCCCAGTCAACGGATTGGATATTGAACAGTTTGAAAGCGTGCTGAAGAACTATAATGTGAAAGCATGTTGGCTGATGACGACTTTTCAAAATCCGACAGGCACAAGCCTATCAGACGAAGCAAAACGCCGCGTTGTAGAGATAGCAGAGCAGCACAATACCTACATTATTGAAGATGACGTTTATGGTGATCTTTACTATGAAGGACACAAGCCTAAGCCCCTGAAGGCGTTTGATAAAACGGATTCGGTTTTGCTGTGTGGTTCTTATTCAAAAAGTCTTTGCCCTGGCTACCGCGTGGGTTGGGTGGTCAACACTCGCTTCAACGATGCGATTCAGAAGTTGCAACTGCTATCCACGCTCTCTAGTAGTGCGCCGGTTCAGCTTGGTGTCGCACATTTTTTAACTCATGAAAGCTACGATAATCATCTGCGTAAATTACGTAAGAATCTCTTGCAGAGAAAAGCACGCTTTTTAGAGGTCATCAAACAATATTTTCCACATTCTATTCAGCTTGAAGAACCCGCTGGTGGCTATTTTATTTGGATACGTTTCACTGCTGGTTTCGATAGCCAGCAGTTTCATCAACTAGCGATCGCACAGGGGATAAGTGTCGCATCGGGTGATTTGTTTAGTGAGCAGGGTAGTGTGGATAACGCTATTCGACTGAACTTCTCTTATGAACTGACTCAAGAAAGAGAGCAAGCCCTGAAACTGCTTGGAAAACTCGCACATCAGTTAGCGAATTAAGTGCCGACCTAAACGCTAACTGACTCATAAAAAACGACATAATGCTAACTGTACGGTTTTAATGTGGCGAAACTGTACGCCTTATTGGCTACAGAGTTGTGATTCAATAACGGTAGACCAAATATTGGAGAGACTGTTATGTTGAAGATGACTATGGGAAATGAAGTGAAGCTGATTGTTGTCGCGATTGTGTGTGCGCTTCTGCTTATTCTTGGCCATGTATTATTGGCAAAAGCATTCGCTGATATGGCTTGGGCGGAGTACACCACCGCTGCGATTCCATTCGTGATGATGGCGATCTGTGGCTTGGCAATAAAGTACGCTAGTAATCAAGATGTTGATTAGCACACCTATCAGGAGCTTGGTGTGGCATAACTCCTAATAACTTTTTCGTTTGTATTCTGAATATAAAAAAACCTCCGCAATTGCGGAGGTTTTTATTTTCTTTCTTTTAATTCGAGCTTAATGCGGAATTAGAAGTTTGCAGAGCGAGGAGTACGTGGGAATGGGATAACGTCACGTACGTTGCCCATGCCTGTTACGTAAGATACTAGACGCTCGAAGCCTAGGCCGAAACCTGCGTGAGGCACTGTGCCGTATTTACGCAGGTCGCGGTACCAGTTCATGTGCTCAGGGTCGATGCCTACTTCGCGCATACGCTCGTCTAGGATGTCTAAACGCTCTTCACGTTGAGAACCACCGATGATTTCGCCGATGCCTGGTGCTAGTACGTCCATTGCCGCTACCGTCTTACCGTCATCGTTCGCACGCATGTAGAATGCTTTGATGTCTTTCGGGTAGTTCTTAACGATTACTGGCGCTTTGAAGTGTTCTTCAGCTAGGAAACGCTCGTGCTCAGAAGACATATCGATACCCCATTCAACCGGGAACTCGAACTCACGACCTGAATCTAGAAGGATCTGGATTGCGTCAGTGTAGTCTACTTGTGCGAAGTCAGAAGTTACAAACTGCTCTAGACGAGTAATTGCTTCTTTGTCGATACGTTGAGCGAAGAACTCAAGGTCGTCACGACACTCTTCTAGTACGGCTTTGAATACAAACTTAAGCATGTCTTCAGATAGCTTAGCGATATCTTCTAGATCCGCGAAAGCAACTTCAGGTTCAACCATCCAGAACTCAGCTAGGTGGCGGCTTGTGTTTGAGTTTTCAGCACGGAACGTAGGACCGAACGTGTAAACTTTGCTTAGTGCACAAGCGTAAGCTTCACCGTTTAGTTGGCCAGATACTGTTAGGAATGTCTCTTTACCGAAGAAATCTTCGTTGTAGTCAACATCGCCTTTTTCTGTGCGAGGTAGGTTTTCCATGTCTAGCGTAGAAACGCGGAACATTTCACCTGCACCTTCAGCATCAGAAGCAGTGATCAGCGGGGCAGATACCCAGAAGTAACCTTGCTCGTGGTAGAAGCGGTGGATCGCTTGGGATAGGCAGTTACGAACACGCGCTACTGCACCGATTACGTTTGTACGTGGACGTAGGTGAGCTACTTCACGAAGGTATTCGATAGAGTGACGAGTTTTCGCCATTGGGTATGTTTCTGCGTCTTCAACCCAACCAACAACTTTAACTTCAGTTGCAGCAAGCTCAAAATCTTGACCTTTCGCTGGAGACTCAACAATCTTACCTGTTACTTCAACAGAGCAGCCAGTCGTTAGCTTTAGTACTTCGTTTTCGTAATTATTAAGATTATTAGGGACCACGGCCTGAATCGGGTCGAAACAAGAGCCGTCATAAATGGCAAGGAAAGAGATTCCAGCTTTGGAATCACGACGTGAACGGATCCAGCCGCGAACAGTTACTTCACTGTCTACTGCTAGCTTGCCGCCAAGTACGTCTTTTACAGGCGCGTAAGTCATGTTGGTTTCATTCTCCATTGAGGGACAAATTCAACGCAATGTTTGCAATTGATTGTTTATAGTTCGCTACATTTTGAACAAAAAACAATCGAAACATTGAGTTGTATAAACTTTTTAAATCAATGGAACATATTACCTGTCATACGGAGAGCTTCAACCTTTATTCTTGCTTGTAGAAAGAAATATTGTGGATGTCAGCCATAAAACCCAATAAGGGTTGGTTTTTTGTTCGATCTCTTAGTCTGTTTCCACTTATTGCATGTTGTCACGTGCCACGCCTGTGATGAATTGGTCGCTGCTCTATTGTAATCTTTGTTTCCAATAATGATTGTGTGATTGCATTGAACCTCACACTATATAGTCGCGGTTTCTCCTATTTAGGAGACCATTCACCCTCTTTGTTTGTCGCGAATTCACTTTGCTGCGAATTAAAGAATCACCAGAGGAATTTAATATTCACGTGTTAATTACGCCGCCTTAGCCCCTGCATTCTCTCTACACCCGCACTTTTCGAGCGCTCGCTCATTCATGAAAAACAGTCGAATACAATATGTCTGAACAAGGCAGGATAGGCTGTACAAGTAAAAGAGAATTACATGCTTAATTATTTAAAAACACACTGGTTATCGAATATCAAAGGAGATTCATTATCTGGGATTGTGGTAGCACTTGCATTGATCCCTGAAGCTATCGCATTTTCCATTATCGCAGGCGTCGACCCTAAGGTGGGTTTATACGCTTCATTCTGTATCTGTGTTGTCACCGCTTTAGTGGGTAGCCGTCCGGGGATGATATCCGGTGCGACAGGAGCAATGGCGCTATTGATGGTGACTTTAGTCAAAGAGCACGGACTTGAGTATCTGCTTGCTGCATCATTTCTTGCTGGTGTCATCCAAATTCTTGCAGGCTATTTGAAGCTGGGTAATCTGATGAACTTCGTGTCTAAATCTGTGATTACCGGATTCGTGAACGCTCTCGCCATTCTTATATTTATGGCTCAATTGCCGGAGCTTACCAACGTACCTTCAAGCGTATATCTGTTGGTTGTGTTGGGGCTGGCGATCATCTATTTGTTACCTTACTTGCCGAAATTGGGCAGCGCAATTCCATCACCCTTGGTGGCAATTATCGTGCTCACAATCATCAGTTTGATGTTTGGCCTAGAAGTGAGAACCATTGGTGACATGGGCAAACTTCCTGATTCGTTACCCGTGTTTTTAATTCCGAATATTCCATTCACACTTAATACCTTCGAAATCATACTTCCATATTCCATCGCTTTGACAGTCGTTGGCATACTGGAATCCTTGATGACTGCGACCATTGTTGACGATCTGACGGATACCGAAAGTAATAAGAACAACGAGTGTAAAGGGCAAGGTGTCGCGAACATTGTTGCGTCACTGTTTGGCGGTATGGCGGTATGGCGGGCTGCGCGATGATAGTTCAGTCGATCATTAACATTAAGTCAGGCGGCCTAACCAGACTATCTAGCATGATTGCTGGTGTGGTTCTATTGCTTATGGTGGTGTTCGCTGCAGACTGGTTAAAGCTGATACCGATGGCGGCACTTGTCTCTGTGATGATCATGGTATCGATCGGTACCTTCTCTTGGCGATCGATTGTCGAACTTAAAGATCATACCTTACCGACCAATGTCACCATGCTGGCAACGGTTGTGGTGGTAGTTCTTACTCATAACCTAGCGATTGGTGTCGCGGTTGGCGTGGTGCTTTCGGCCCTATTTTATGCTCACACGAGTAAGTCTATGGTCTTTATCTTCGATGAAGTCGTGACCAATCAAATGCATACCACTCATAAAGTTAAGGGGCATGTGTTCTTTGCTTCTTCTGATGCCTTTGTTGATTTGTTCGATTACGACAAGGCGACGTCGTTGGTCACGATCGACATTTCCGAGGCGTCATTTTTAGATAACACCTCGGTTGAAGCCCTCGATAAGGTGGTCTTCAAGTTTCGTAAGAAAGGGGCTTATGTCGATGTATCTGGAATGGATGAGGTCAGTGCTAAGTTAATCTTCAAACATGCGATGTACCACAAGCATAAAGATTTATCAGCGGTGTCGATTACGCACTAGCGGCTGTTTGAACATAGAGTTTATAGCCTAAGTAATGGTTACGTAGAAAGGTGAAGCGCTCGTGGTTGAGCGCTTTTTTGTTGGGTGACAGTTAGCTATTGTTCTCGGTTTAGGCTTTGTCTTTTCTACAAGATAAAGTGAACTGATTAATCAGGGATTCTAGGTGGTCAGACAGCTCTTCTAGATCAGTACTGATATTACGCGTCTCACCTGCCGATAGTGATGTGTCGTTAGCGTGCGATGTGATGGTTTCGACTTTCTGCTGAACATCTTTGGTTGCCTGGGTAGTAGATTGCGTCTGTTGTTGAATGTTCTGCGCATGGGCGAGCACCTGTTTCATCTCTTCGACAACACTATTCATTTCAATAGAGAGTGCATCAATGTCGGTAGAGCTTTGGTGTGCTTGTTCGCACACGCGATCGGCAGAGGTTAATGACTCTTCGCTGCATTGTTGGAATTGGTGAATAATTGATTCAATACTGCCCGTGGCCTCTGCTGTTCGAGAGGCGAGGTGGCGAACCTCGTCCGCAACGACTGCAAATCCTCGGCCTTGTTCACCTGCTCTCGCAGCTTCGATTGCAGCATTGAGTGCTAAAAGGTTGGTTTGATCGGCAATGCCACGGATCACACTCAATATCGAAGACACTTCGCCTGTCTGTTCGTTGAGTGTGGTGATCTTATGTTTCACCTCTTCAATACTAGTAACAAGGTTCTTTATCTCGCTACTTGCATCATGGGCTTGGTTCGCACTTTTACATGCCACATCCGAAGTGTGATTGATGAGGTCAGATGCGGTTAATGTCGCTTGTTCTACATTCACCTGCTGAGCTTGTATTCCTTCAACATTACTTTGTACTTCAGCGGTCTCATTCTGCTGGTCGCTGGCGGCTTGCTCAGTAATTTGTGCGACGCTCGTCAGTTGATTAGCGGACGCGTTCAGCTTATGAGAGGTATCTTGTACTTGTTCCAAACTGCTTGATACTGTGCCCATAAACGAGTTAATTGATTTCGCCAGAGTGCCAATTTCATCTTGGCTCTGTTCCGGTAGGCGAGTGGAAAGGTTCTTATCGCTGCTGACTTGAGTCATAAAGCGAGAGGTTTTCTGAAGCGGGCGTACAATGATTTTACGAATCAGCCCCATCGTCAACACAAAGCCAGCAAAAGAGATCACTGCCATGATACCGATCGCAGCCATAGTTTGAGTGTTGATCAGCGAGTTAACATGACTCAGATTGTACTCTAGTCGAATTGCACCCAATACTTCACCTTCTGGTGCCATATGACACGCGACACAATTGGTACCACGATAATTCTCACTCGACTTCATTGGTAGAGCTATCACCAAGCCTTTACCCCAGTCAGCAGAAAATGGTTCGATGACGGTTTCGCCTGACAAGGCTCTTTTGTCAATCTCATCTACGGGTGTTTGGTTCTCGCTACCTGGTCCATATAACTTACTTACGGCATCGGCGCGTAAAACTCGAACGTCTTCAATACCTTCTTGCGCGAGCGCTTTCTGACGAAGCGTTTCTTTCTGTGCCATGGTGCCAGTTAACATCATCATGTTGAGGCTATCGAAGTAGTTGCTCGCTTTATCGTGAAGCTGTTCGCTCAACACCGAATTAACAAGTTGTTTTTGCTGGGAATATTGAAAGTAGGTGGATATTGCCAGTAGAAAGGTGAATACAATGGCAAGAGCAACCAGGATCTTGAAGGTTATTGTTGAGCGCATAGGTGTTTTTATTAATTCTGATGACGCGACTACTGTACTGGTAAGAGACCTTACCACCTATGGGGTATATTGAATTGTGTGACCATACTCCGGTTGTGGTTTTGTTTCTGTGATGTAGCGAGTTTGTATGTCAATTGGCGTCACACATGAGAGTCTAAAGAACGAGGGCTCAGTTTGGGCTGCTAGTGTAGTAAGTGAGTGGCAGCTATTACACATAAAATTGCTGTTTTGGATGGTCGAGTTGTATTAGTCAGGTTGTCTTCTATTAATAATGATTATTGTTTTTTGATGTTTGGTGGTTAATTAATGTCCAAATGCTTGTTTTGTTCAATTTAATAGCAAAAAATGTGGTTATAGCGTTGTGTTTCAGAGTTCATTCGATAATATGAAGTGACCTCTAATGACAGAGGAAGGGCAGCAACGGATACGCTGCTTTAAATAATATGGAATGTGACTTATTGATATTGGACACATACATGAAATTCAAGATTACATCACCGATCATCGAACCCACAGAAGGGTCACCACATCAGAACATGGCTTCTTCATCTGCTCACACCTCTCTATACTCTCGCTTGTACTACTCGTTTTCTACTGCCTTTTCGCGATTTAACTCCGCTTATCGCTCCTATCGATATTCGTTTTAAAGCTTAACTTCTTTCGAATTTTCTTTGCATCTTGGTTGATGACAGAGAACTACACCTATTAAAAACTAAATAAATAAGTTAAAGACAATGAATATTAAAATGATGGGTAGCTCCCTAATTATCGCTGGTACCGCTCTTGGTGCTGGTATGCTTGCAATCCCAATGGTATTAGCTCAATTCGGATTGCTTTACGGCACACTGCTAATGGTTCTGATCTGTTTCGGTACCACTTACGCCGCATTACTACTTCTTGAAGCAACCATCAAAGCGGGTGGTGGCTTAGGATTAAACTCTATCGCTAGAAAGACACTTGGCAAACAAGGGCAGCTGATCACCAATGGTCTGCTTTACGCCTTACTGATTTGCTTGCTAATGGCTTACATCTTAGGTGCGGGTGACTTGCTGAGTAAGTTGCTGTCTAACCTCGGTGTCGATATTACTGCAACAACGAGTCAAATTACTTTTACCTTGATTGCCGGTGCTGTTGTGGCGAGTGGAACAGGCGTGATTGATAAGCTCAACCGTGCACTGTTCTTCGTGATGCTAGCAAGCTTGTTTGCAACGATGGCGTTTCTAGCGCCAAGCATGACGCAAGATAACTTACTGCAGGTAACGAGTCACAATCATGTGGACTTAATCAAAACGAGTGCAATCCTGTTCACTAGCTTTGGTTTCATGGTGGTGATTCCAACGTTGGTTTCTTACAACCATGAAGCAACCGATAAACAGCTTCGTAATATGGTGATTGTAGGCTCGCTTATTCCTTTAGTGTGTTACCTATGTTGGTTGTTTGCCGTGGTAGGTAACTTGAGTGAAGAGCAGTTTAGAAGCTTCCACAATGTATCTGACTTGATGGCTGCATTTGAAGCTCAGTCGCCATGGGTTGGTACCGTGCTATCTATCTTCACTGGTTTGGCTCTGCTGACTTCGTTCTTTGGTGTGGCCATGTCGCTATTCAACCAAAACCGAGATATGTTCAACCAGAACACGGCGGTGACTTACTGCATTAGCTTTATCCTGCCGCTAGCGGGTTCACTGCTGGCTGCGGATAAGTTTCTACAAGTGCTGAACTACGCTGGCATCATTCTGGTGTTCTTGGCGGTATTCGTTCCTCTGGTCATGGTTCACAAGCAACGCTTTATGAAAGTAGCAGAAGACAGGTACAGCGCAGAAGGTGGCAAACCAATGATGCTTTTCTCATTGTTGTTTGGTTGCTTCTTACTTATCTCTCAAGTGATTTAATCAATCGATTCAGTTGCTGTGACTGGCAGCAACTGATAATGAGGTATACAAAAAGGAACGCATATGCGTTCCTTTTTATTGCTCGTTTGTTAGCGAGAGTCGATTAACAAACAACCTTAACAGCCAAACCACCTTGAGATGTCTCACGGTATTTAGCGTTCATGTCTTTACCTGTTTCTAGCATTGTTTCGATAACTTTATCTAGAGAAACAGTAGGAGCAGAAGAACGACGAAGTGCCATACGAGCAGAGTTGATTGACTTCACTGCAGCAATACCGTTACGTTCGATACATGGTACTTGTACTTGGCCTGCAACTGGGTCACATGTAAGACCTAAGTTGTGCTCCATGCCAATTTCCGCAGCCATACAGACTTGCTCAGGGCTACCACCCATAAGCTCAGCAAGACCAGCCGCAGCCATCGAACATGCCACGCCAACTTCACCCTGACAGCCAACTTCTGCACCAGAGATAGAAGCGTTACGCTTATAAAGACCACCGATAGCGCCAGAAGCCGCGAAGTAACGGATGTAGTCTTTCTCAGTCACAGTCTGGATGAACTTATCGTAGTACGCCAGAACAGCAGGGATGATGCCACATGCGCCGTTTGTTGGTGCAGTAACTACACGACCGCCAGCTGCGTTCTCTTCGTTTACTGCGAATGCGAACATGTTTACCCAGTCAACAACAGACATTGGATCGTTTGTTGTTTTTTCTGAAGTCATTAGCTGTTGGCGTAGTGCAGCAGCACGGCGAGGTACACGCAGCGGACCAGGCAGGATACCTTCAGTATTCATACCGCGATCCATACACTCACGCATTGTTTTCCAGATGTTTGCGAAGTAAGTACGAGACTCTTCGTCAGAGTGGAAAGCTGCTTGGTTCTTCATAACCAGAGTGCTGATAGAAAGACCGCTGTCTTTACACTGATTAACTAGCTCTTCAGCTGTTGTGAATTCGTAAGGTGCTTTGATTGGGTTCTCTTCTTCTTTGCCGAAGTTCTCTTCGTCAACGATGAAACCACCACCAATTGAGTAGTAAGTTTTTGAGTATGCAACTTCGTCGTCAATCCACGCGTGGATGCTCATGCCGTTCTCGTGCAGAGAAAGGTTGCTAGTATGGAAGTTCATACCACCATCGCGAGGGAACGAAACTGTGTGACAGTGCATGCCAACAGGAAGGCGTTCAGTTTCTTCTACGCGAGCAATAAAGCCCGGGATAGAATCGATATCAACACGCTCAGGAGTATTGCCAGCAAGACCCATGATGATTGCGATATCTGTGTGGTGACCTTTCCCTGTCAGTGATAGTGATCCATATACGTCAACGGTGATTTTAGTGATGTCGCGCAATTTTCCCATTGAACGTAGGTCATCAATAAATTCTTTACCCGCTTTCATTGGTCCAACTGTGTGCGAGCTCGATGGACCAACACCGATTTTATAGATATCAAATACACTAATCATAGCGATTACCTCAAAAAGAGAGCCTCCCAAGGGGAGTAGGGAGGCTCATTTATTATCATTATATTTTGTGTCTAATCTTGCGATATAAGATGAAAAGCATCTTATAAAAGCTGCTTATAGATTAAAGAGCGCCGTAGATTACAGAACTAATAGCCGCTAGACCACATAAAGCTGTAAAGATTTGTACAGGTGCTGAAGTTTTGTACTTAGCCATTGCTGGTACTTTGTTCATCGCGAATACAGGCATTAGGAACAGGATAGCTGCAATCATTGGAGCACCCATTGTTTCAATCATGCCTAGGATGCTTGGGTTAACTATCGCAACAATCCAAGTAGTCACAACGATGAACGCTAGAGATACTTTTTCGATAGTGCTTACTGAAGAACCAGAGCGAGACTTGATTAGACCAACAAGACCTTCGTGAGCACCTAGGAAGTGACCGAAGTAGCTAGAAGTGATTGCTGCGAACGCTACTAGAGGCCCCATGTAAGAGATAAGTGGAGACTCGTGAACGTTAGCTAAGTAAGAAAGTACAGAGATGTTTTGTGCTTGCGCTGTTGCTAGTTGCTCTGGAGATAGAGAAAGTACAACAGAGAATACGAAGAACATAACGAAACCCATTAGCATCATTGCCGCACCGCCAGTGATAGCGTCAGTTTTCTTAACTGCGTTTTCACCGTATACACGACGTTGCTCTTTAGAGAACTGAGAGATGATTGGGCTGTGGTTGAAAGAGAACACGATGATTGGAATTGCAAGCCAGATAACAGAAGGCATTGTTGACCATTCAGGCGTTACTTCCATCATTGAAGTGTTCCAATCTGGAACTAGGTAGAAAGACAGTGCTAGTAGGATGAATACTAGTGGGTAAACCATTGCTGAAGTTGCTTTCAACATTAGATCTTTACCGAATACAACGCCCGCTGTCATAGCAAGAATAAGTGCACCAGAAAGAAGAGGACGAGGAATAGACTCCATGCCCATTTGGTTTACTAGGAAAGAATCAACAGTGTTTGTGATACCAACACCGTAAATCAGAACGATTGGGTAGATAGCGAAAAAGTAAGCGAAAGTAATAAGGTTTGCGCCGGTCTTACCGAAGTGTTCTTCTACTGTATCTGTAATGTCAGCTTCAGGTTTTTTTGCAGACAGTACGAAACGTGCTAGAGATTTGTGTGCGAACCAAGTCATTGGTGCAGCAATAAGAGCTAGGATAACTAATGGCCAAAAACCACCCGCACCAGCTTTAATTGGAAGGAATAGTACGCCAGCACCAACTGCTGTACCGAATAGTGATAAACACCAGGTAAAATCTTTATAGTTAAACTTGCTTGAATCTTTAACGGCATTTGCCGAAGAAGTTGTTGTGTTCATGTTAAATTACTCATTTTTTGGGAACAGGAAATAAGTCGGGGCTAATTCTGCAGAATTTTCTTCGGCAAAAAATAGATCTAAATCATGTAATGAAACGGCGTGTCACATGATATGCGAAAAACGGATTTTTGATCACGAAAATGCCGTGCTACATGTGATTTATGTTCATGTCTGACATTATTTTTTTTTATCCGAAAGGGGTGTCTGTACAGATTTATACCAAGTAAACGTTTGCGTAAAATTGCATTAATAAATCTGTTCCATGGAAAGGCTGGCGTTTGTTAACAGAGATTAAACAAAACGTAGTTGCTATGTAATTTGTTGCACTACATGTTGCTGCAATGATTGGATGATTTGTGCCGTGACGCCCCATATAAGGTGCTCTTCGAAGGGCATGGCGAAAACACGATGTTTGATTTTCTTAAAGTTTACTGTGTGGCTATGCAGCTTCGCTTGGTCTAAAACATAGGTAGCTGGAACTTCAAAAATGGACGCAACCTCGTTCTCATCAATGATGGGTTTATAGTCAGGATCGACTAATGCGACAATTGGTGTAACAGAAAATTTACTAATAGTACTCAAGGTGGGTAATTGCCCAACAATTTTAACCTGATCCGATCGAATTCCTACCTCTTCATGAAGCTCTCTAAGTGCAGTAAATTGCATAGATGGGTCGGAAAGCTCGTGTTTACCGCCAGGAAAGCTAACTTGCCCCGGGTGATGCTTTAAATGAGCCGCTCTTTTAGTAAAAATGACATGTAAACCATCTTCCCTTTCAACTAAACCGACCACAACGGCCGCTTTGCGCAATTCATCATCACTAATATGAGAAACGCGCTCTACTGATTCAGGGTGATAACCAGCAGGAGGGTTAAGTTGAAACTGCTGAAGGAAATTATCTCGGTTCATAACATGCCAATATATTGATTATTATGCCTTTAAGTATAGGCACAACCGACAGTGGAACGCCAACCTAACCATCATCGGAGCTGTTAACCTTTAGAACTGCCTGTGATTGCTTTGGCTACTTACTGTTTCTCGGTTTTTGCTATATTCAATATGAGCATATGGGAGAGTCAACTTGGGCGAGGTCATAAAATTAACCAAGAAAACGTACTTTTTTTGATTAAGAATTTGATAGCAACAACTTAGTGACTCATTCTAAAAAGAAATAGATCAAAAGGTATGAGATGAAAGGAATCATATTCACCGAATTTTTAGAGCTTGTTGAAGATAAGTTCGGTTTAGAGCTTTTGGAAGAAGTGCTAGAAATGTCGGAAGATGAGGGGATCTACACAGCGGTTGGTAGTTATGACCATAAAGATCTAGTGAAGCTCATCATTAACCTAAGTAAAAAAACGGATATTGATGCCGCCAGCTTGCAACGAGTGTTTGGCCAATCGGTGTTTAAGAATCTATTGGCTTCAATTCCAAATAAAGCGAGTCTCAAACACAGCAACACGACGTTCCAATTTATTCAGCACGTTGAGCGTTACATTCACGTTGAAGTGAAAAAGCTCTACCCAGACGCTGAGCCACCGGAGTTTAGCTTTATCACGACAACAGAAGCCCAGCTTGTTTTCGATTATAAAAGCGCACGATGCATGTCTCATGTTTGTTTAGGGCTAATCGAGGGTTGTGCCGAGCACCATGGCGAATCGATTGTAGTTGACATGACACCTCAAAATGATGACCAAAGTGTGGTTAGGTTTAATCTCAAAGTAGACAAGTAATATGAGTTTGGTAACCGCGCTAGAGAACAAACTAAAGCGCCAAATAGCCGCCCGCAAAGTGGCTGAAGCTCTGTTGGAGCAAAAAAGTCTTGAATTGTTCGAAGCCAACCAACAGCTGGAGCTTGCCCTGCGGCAGTTGGAAAAACGTTCCAATGCGAACATTCGTCGTATCGAGTTTCAAGAGCAAATTGATAATCTATTGATAGATTTTGGTCGCGCGTTTCTTCGAAGCGACTTAGATGATGTGATGCTGTCTCAACTGACCACAAACGTGACAAACAGTTACCTTATTGAAGCTAGCCGCTTAATATTGCCATCGAAGCTGCTCCCACAACTTCAAACCTACGATTATGGTGATGCATCGGTTGGTGATTTCGACCCAAAAATCGGAGAAGCACAATGGGAAGGTGATCTACTCACTGTACCGCTTGAAATTGAGAAGGTTATCGTTGGAGCATTGATCGTAAAGGTCAACCTATCTGAACAAGATGTCGACTTTATCGAGAGCCAACTCTTATTGGTGACAGATCTTATCTGCAGTGCCATTACTCATCAATTAGCTATCAATCGAAATATTGAGTCTCGTAAGCGAGCAGAGGAATCTGAACGGGCGACACGCGATTTTGTGGCGATGATTAACCATGAGCTAAGAACGCCGCTCAACGGTTTATTGGGAAGTGCTGAATTAATCAGTGATACCGAGCTCAACAGTTCCCAACGTGAAATTGTGAATAACCTAAGTCAATCAGGTGAGTTTTTAAGGACCATCATCAATGACTTATTGGACTACAGCAAAATCAATGCGGGTATGTTGGAGCTGATTCCAAAGAAGTTTGCACTGCTTGATTTAAGAAACACCATTGAAAGCATCTTTACGAATCGAGCCAAAGAGAAGCAGCTTGAATTTAATATCAGCGTGGCACCAAATGTTCCATCTCACTTCAAAGGCGATTTAGAGCGCATTACTCAGCTCTTTGTAAACCTCATCGGTAATGCGATTAAGTTTACCGAAGAGGGGCATGTGAACGTTGATATTGAATGGGACAACGAGCATTTCGTTTTCTCTGTGGAAGATACTGGGGTTGGGATTGCTAAATCCGCCCACAAAACACTCTTCGAACCTTTTACACAGGCGGATAATTCGAGTAGCCGAAATTATGAAGGTACAGGCCTTGGTTTAGCGATTTGCCGTAAGTTAGTGGCGTTGATGAGTGGCGACATTGGGGTGAGCAGTGTTGTAGGTACTGGCACCACCTTTACTATTTCGGTTCCGCTTCAAGTGGTCGATATGCCAACAGAAAGCGACCAAGTATCGAAAGGCTTTGAAACTGAGGTCGAACTGTCATTACTTAAAGTGTTGGTGGTTGATGATATTAAGATGAACCAGATCATCATCCAACAGATGTTACGTAAACATGAGATAGAGCCAGCCATTGCCAGTAATGGTATTGAGGGGCTGGAATTGGCGTCTCATAATGAGTATGACATTGTATTTATGGATTGCCGTATGCCAGTGATGGATGGTTTTGAAGCAACAGAGAAACTCAGAGCGAAAGGCTATGAAAGATCTATTGTTGCATTGACTGCGGGAACGACCTTAGAAGAGCGTGAACGCTGCATTCAGTGTGGTATGGATGACATTCTGAGTAAGCCATACACTGCCAACGACCTTAAAGATATGCTCAAGAAGTGGGGCATGACTCCGTCCAATGCCGCCTGATTAGTATCCATATATTATTTGAGAGACTAAAAAGCCGAAGTGATCATTTAGATGACTTCGGCTTTCTTATACTTTTAGCGTTTAGTTAGCCTAGCACTCTTCAAGCACGGGTAGGATACGGCTTAGCTTATCTAGCGTCTCTTGGTATTCAGACGCACAATCACTATCGAATACCACACCTCCGCCAGCCCAAGCGTAAAGCGTATTGTTCTCCGCCACTAAAGTGCGGATGGTAATGCTGGTGTCCATCCTGCCGTTTCGGCTAATGTAGCCAATGCTTCCACAATAAGCAGATCGTCTATGTGGCTCCAGTTCTTCGATGATCTGCATTGCACGAACTTTAGGTGCACCGGTAATAGAACCACCGGGGAAGCAAGCCCTCAGTAGATCTGTCGCTGAGTATTGATAATCAAGGTCGGCCCTTATTGTACTCACTAAGTGATGCACAGCAGGGAAGCTTTCAATATCGAACAATTTAGGGACATGAACCGTTCCTGGCTTTGCCACTCGCCCGATATCGTTACGAAGTAAATCTACAATCATCAGGTTCTCAGCCTGATCTTTATCTGCGCTCGCTAGGTCTTGTGCATTCGAGTCATCAATCACATGGTCATCCGAACGAGGGCGAGTGCCTTTGATCGGTTTCGTTTCAATAACGTTATCTTTTAGCTCTAGGAAGCGTTCTGGTGAGACACTAATAATGGCACTGTTCGCCAAACGGATAAAACCAGAAAACGGAGCAGAGTTATACTGTTCTAGTTTTTCGTAGGCCAACCATTCGCTGCCTTGGTATTTTGCATTGAAGCGCTGAGCCAAGTTGATTTGATAGCAGTCGCCAGACAGTAGGTATTCTTGAACGCTATCAAACTTCTCTGCGTAGCTCTGCTCGCTCATGTTCGATTGCCACGGTGTCGTCAGGCTAAATTGCTCTGCTTGAGGTTGAGCTTGTTGTTGAGATAACCAATCCCAGTGAGCTTCGATGTTTTGCCCAACCACACAAGCTGTCTTTAACTTGTGGTCAACCACAATCGCCCATTCATAAAGACCCACCGCCATATCTGGTGCATCAATATCACGCGTTGAGGTAGCAGGAAGTGTTTCCACTCGTCGACCTAAATCGTAGCTAAAGTAGCCTAAGGCGCCACCGATGAACGGCAACTCAGAGTGCTCATTCGTGGCCGGTAACAATTGCTGCTGATAGTAGTTTAGCAGTTCGAAAGGATCGGAATCTGAAACCTTACACGCCTCTTTAACATTAATGGCGGTTTTTGCACCAATTGTTTCGAAGGTGGCGATGGGTTGAGCAACTAAAATGTCGTATCGACTATCAACGTGGCTTTCTGAAGCAGAGCGTAATAGCATTGCCCACGGCAGGTTTTCGATATGAGAAAACAGCTGTTTAGCTAAAGTTGGTTGATATTCAAGCGGCTTGATTTGGATAGCGCGAAATTCGTTGTTATTCATTTGTTTAATTTGTGACAAAGAGTTCGATCACTGCATGGCTTGTGAGAGGAAGCAAGAGTATCATAAATTGAAAATAAAATGGGTTCTTGATTAGAACGGTGTAATCCAAGTGGTTTAGTTTAAAGCTATGCAAGCGATTGCTAAAGCAACTAAATACAGCTCAACATTATAAAAAGCTAAACCTACTGATCTCATTTAGCGTTATTCGTTAAATAGTGAACCCACATGGAACTAGAACAATAAAGAGGCATGCAATGACGGTTATTCGTAAGCAAGATGTGATCAGCAGTGTCGCTGACGCACTTCAGTACATTTCTTATTATCACCCTTTAGACTTTGTCCAAGCCCTAGAAAAAGCGTACGAGAAAGAAGAGAGCCAAGCAGCTAAAGATGCGATCGCTCAGATTCTGATTAACTCACGTATGTCTGCGGAAGGTCACCGTCCTATCTGTCAGGATACAGGTATCGTTACTTGTTTCGTGAACATCGGTATGGATGTGAAGTGGGAAACGGATCTAACAGTACAACAAATGGTTGATGAAGGCGTTCGTCAAGCTTACAACAACCCAGATAACCCACTGCGTGCATCTGTCCTAATGGACCCTGCAGGTAAGCGTATTAATACTAAAGACAACACTCCTGCGGTTGTTCACATTAATATGGTTCCTGGCAACAAGGTTGAAATTCAAATCGCGGCGAAAGGCGGCGGTTCTGAGAACAAAACTAAGATGGTTATGCTAAACCCTTCTGATGACATCGCAGAATGGGTAGAGAAGACGCTACCAACGATGGGTGCAGGTTGGTGTCCACCGGGTATGCTAGGTATAGGCATCGGCGGTACTGCTGAGAAAGCGGCGGTACTGGCGAAAGAGTCTTTGATGGAACACATCGATATCCAAGAGCTTATCGAGAAAGGTCCTGAGAACGCAGAAGAAGAGCTTCGTTTAGACATCTTCAACCGCGTAAACAAACTAGGTATTGGTGCACAAGGTCTTGGTGGTCTAACTACCGTTGTTGATGTGAAGATCAAAACAGCACCAACACACGCAGCGTCTAAGCCTGTTTGCCTAATTCCGAACTGTGCAGCAACACGTCACGTTCACTTCACACTAGACGGCAGCGGCCCAGCAGAGCTAACGCCACCTAAACTAGAAGAGTGGCCAGACATCACTTGGGAAGCGGGTGCAAATACACGTCGCGTGAACCTTGATGAAGTAACCAAAGAAGACGTTCAAGAGTGGAAGACGGGTGAAACGGTTCTTCTATCAGGCAAAATTTTAACGGGCCGTGATGCAGCGCATAAGCGTATTCAAGGTATGCTTGAAAGCGGTGAGGGTTTACCTAAAGGCGTCGATTTTAAAGGTAAGTTTATCTACTACGTAGGCCCTGTGGATGCAGTCGGCGACGAAGCGGTAGGTCCTGCGGGTCCAACAACGTCAACACGTATGGATAAATTCACTGACATGATGCTAAACGAAACAGGCATCATGGGTATGATCGGTAAGGCGGAACGTGGCCCTGCTACGGTTGAATCAATCAAAGAGCACAAAGCGGTTTACTTGATGGCTGTAGGTGGCGCGGCTTACCTAGTTGCAAAAGCAATCAAGAAAGCACGTGTTGTGGCGTTTGAAGATCTTGGTATGGAAGCGATTTACGAGTTTGAAGTTGAAGACATGCCAGTAACCGTTGCGGTTGATTCAACAGGCGCAAACGCTCACCAGATCGGCCCTGACACATGGAAAGTGAAAATTGCCGAAGCTGAAAAAGCTTAATCAACCGAAGTCAAAAAGTCGTAATTGATGCTGACTCTAGCGTTTGAGTTGCAAGTTTTGACAGAAAGTTAAAGACAAAAGTGCAGCATTATCTGCACTTTTGTCTTATTATCAATGATATAGTGATAAACACATCGTTTGATATAAGAACATAGGAGAGAGGAATGCCTCGTTTTATTCAGATCCTACAAATTATCTTGGCAGTGGTGATTGGTAGTTTCATTGGTTACGATTTGATCTTGCACGGAATCAGCATCTTTAACGAAAAATACGTAACCATTACATGTGTATTGTGGTTGATTGTTGAGATAGCACTGTTTGTTATCTACAAACTCATAGAAGACGATTAGTCTGCTATTCATTAAAAAATTTTAAAGCCCCTGATTATGAATGTAGTCAGGGGCTTTTATTCATCTAGCATTAAGAATGGATATTGCATACTCACTACTATTAGTAAAAGAACAAGCAACAGCATACAAACTATCCCAATAGGGAAAGAACATAGGCTTGCCTCTCTATCATCATAACCAGCTTGCCTAAATATCACGGAGTCGTTCAAATGAAACACCTAACTCAAGAAATGAGTGACTTTATAAGCAGAGGAACGGATTCTCACATTAGAGTAGCGGTCACGGGTCTGTCTCGTGCAGGTAAAACAGCATTCATTACCTCGTTGGTTAACCAACTTCTTCATACCTCTACTCATAAGAATTTACCGCTTCTTGCTTCAGCGAGAGACGGAAGAATTATTGGTGCGAAGCGCATCCCACAACACAACATGATGATTCCGCGCTTCTCTTATGACGAAGCGATGGAATCATTAAATGGTCAGCCACCTGAATGGCCAGTACCGACGCGCGATGTCAGTGAAATTCGCTTGGCCATCAAATACAAGCCGGCAAAAGGCGCGAAGAAGTTACTGAGTAAAAACAGTACCCTTTATCTCGACATTGTTGACTATCCGGGTGAATGGTTACTTGATTTGCCATTATTGGATATGGATTTTGAAACGTGGAGCCAATCTCAGTTTGCCGCATTAAAAGGTGACCGAGAAACTTACTCGCAAGAGTGGAGCGCAATGCTTGGCGACGTTGACTTGTTGGCTGAAGCTGATGAGAAGAAGCTGGTCACCATTGCCGATAGCTACACTCAGTATCTTCATACTTGTAAGAGCAATGGACTACATTGGGTGCAACCGGGGCGATTTGTATTACCAGGTGAGCTTGAAGGCGCGCCTGTGTTGCAGTTTTTCCCATGCGTAGCACCACAAGGTAAATTCTCGAAAACAAGTAACTATGCGGTGCTGAAAGCGCGCTATGAAGAGTACCAACAGAAGGTAGTTAAAGCGTTCTACAAGAATCATTTCTCAACCTTCGACAGACAAATTGTGCTGGTGGATTGCTTGCAGCCACTCAATGCCGGCTATGACTCTTTCATGGATATGCGTGGTGCACTTGAACAGTTATTGAAGAGCTTTAAATATGGTCGAAGCAATATCCTGAGACGTTTGTTTGCTCCGAAGATCGACAAGATCCTGTTTGCAGCGACTAAGGCAGACCATGTAACACCAGATCAGCACCCAAACTTGGTGTCACTGCTGCAACAGATGGTACACCCAGCGTGGCAACAGGCGGCGTTTGAGCATATTGATATGATCTGCATGAGCATCGCATCTATTCAAGCGACCAGCGCAGGTTATATCTCGTCGGGCTCGGGCAATGTGCCAGCGCTGCAAGGTGTTACTTTGGATAACGTTCCTCAGACTATGTATCCGGGTGAGGTGCCACGCAAGCTGCCGAACAAGCAGTATTGGGAAACCAACCAGTTTGATTTCACGAGCTTTAGGCCAATGGAGCAACATTCTGATGAACCTTGCCAACACCTAAGAATTGATAAGGTTTTAGAGTATCTCATTGGCGATAAGTTGAAGTAATTGAGGCAATAAAAGATGAGTGAATTAAAAACAAAGCAGGTCTTTAATGAGCCGCTGAAGACCTCTTTTGATGACAATGATTATGCTTTTGGTAAACAAGGCATGGATGAAGCGACCCCAGAATTAGGTGCCCAGCAGTTGTTTACGGAACAAGAGAAATTTGTACCCGTTGCACCACAGGTTGAGAGCGAGCTAGATGGAGAATCCGAGCAACAACTAGAACAGATCATTCGTCCAAGTAAAAAGAGAAAGTGGTTGGGCTCTGGCTTAATGGTTGCTTTCGCGGGCTTAGTGGGCTGGCAGGCGATTGATTCTGTCATCACTGCGATTCAATCAGCAGATTGGCTCGCGCTCGGTTGGGCAGGTTTCATTGCGGCAATCGCTTCATTGGGCTTAGGCGCAATCGGCAAAGAGCTGTGGAAGCTACGCTCATTGAAAGATCACTTCAGTGTTCAAGAGCAGAGTGAAGAGCTACTACTAAGTCAAAGTGTCGGCAAAGGCAAAGCATTCTGTGAAAACATCGCCAAGCAGGGCGGCATTATTGCTGAGTCTCCGGCGTTCGATAAGTGGAGAAACAGCATCAACCCAGCACACAGTGATGCCGAAGTGTTGGATATGTACGATGCGTTGGTTGTTGCACAGCAAGATAAAGTGGCAACTCAAATCGTGACTAAGTTCTCGACTGAATCGGCGGCTTTGGTGGCGGTGAGCCCATTAGCAGCGGCAGACATGCTGCTAGTGGCGTGGCGTAATTTCACCATGATCGACAAGTTAGCTGATGTGTATGGCATTGAACTTGGCTACTGGTCTCGCATCAAACTGTTCAAGTTGGTGTTAATCAACATGGCAGCTGCCGGCGCAAGTGAACTCGCGATTGATGCAAGCATGGACTTAGTTTCCATGGATCTGGCTGGTAAAGTCTCAGCGAGAGCTGGGCAGGGCTTGGGTGTTGGTATCCTGACTGCTCGATTGGGTCTAAAGGCCATGACACTGCTTCGCCCTATGCCTTGGCACAATGAACGCAAAGTAAAACTGGCCGACATGCGCAAAGCCGTCCTTTCTGAAATAAAGCGTATTACCCTTAAATAAAACGTACGTCTTTGAAACAAAATGTATGACATTGAGTGGTTTGCGAGCGAAGAGTAAACATATGTTTACTCTTCTTCTTGACTGAACTCAGACCTTAATTCACACTACTGTCAACTTATCCTGACACCTATAATAGGACTATTTGTGCGTCTTGAAGTATTGTGTGAAGACCGACTCGGCTTAACGCGTGAGTTGCTCGATATCTTGGCCTCAAAAAGCATTGATTTACGAGGAATCGAAATCGATGTTAAAGGCATTATTTACCTGAACTGCCCTGATATTGATTTTGATGCTTTTAGTGAACTTATGGCTGAAATTCGTCGAATTTCAGGTGTAAAGGATGTACGAAAAATACAATTCATGCCAAGCGAAAGGCACAACACTGAGCTGATCGCTTTGCTGGCTAACCTACCTGATCCCGTGATTGCGATTGACCTCAAAGGTTCAGTCGATATGGCAAACCACGCTGCACTCAACCTATTTGGCAAGCAAGAAGACGAAGTAATTGGCGAGCCACTCGCATCCTTCGTACCTAGCTTTAACTTTGGTCGTTGGATCGAAGGTGAAGTGACACGCCACCGTGAAGTTGTTGTGTTGGAGGGTTTAGACTTCTCTATTGAAATCCTACCTATCTATCTGGGTGGTGACGTCAACGAGCCTGTGCTGGCGAGCGCGGTGATGACGATTCGTTCTTGCAACCAAGAGATGAATACGCCCGATGCGACTCCTGAACAGAACAACTTAGGCTTTGAGCATTTTGTTGGTGTCTCTAATCGCCATAAAGCGTTAATCAGCCAAGCAAAAAAACTGGCGATGCTAGATCAGCCTCTGCTGATTGAAGGTGATACCGGTACAGGTAAAGAGATGTTGGCGAAAGCGTGTCATAACCGCTCAAACCGCTCGTCTTTCCCATTCTTGATTCTGAGCTGTGCATCGATGCCTGATGACGTAGCAGAAACCGAGCTGTTTGGTCACGCCCCAGGTTCATTTAACCATGAACAAGGTCATAAAGGCATTTTCGAACAAGCCAATGGCGGTACCGTATTTTTAGATGAGATTGGCGAAATGAGCCCGCATCTACAAATCAAACTGCTTCGCTTCCTACAAGATGGTTCATTCCGTCGTGTGGGTGAAGAGGAAGAGATGCATGCTGATGTTCGTATTATTGCGTCAACGCGCCACCGCCTTTCTGAACTTGCTGATTCAGGCTCGTTCCGTGAAGACCTGTTCTACCGCTTGAATGTACTGACTCTCTCTATTCCAGCATTGCGTGAACGTTCTAACGACGTAGCACCATTACTGGAACTGTTCGTAGCTAAATACGCGCAGCAGCTTGGTATGTTAAAGCCTAAGCTTACTCAAGAGTTAATCGACCAACTTGGTAATTACCAATGGCCGGGTAACATTCGTCAGTTAGACAACATGGTATTACGTGCGCTTACTGAGCTCGATTCAGACACGCTATCGGTTGAGCAGTTCCACTTGCCTCAGTTAGAAACCATGACAACAGGCATGGCGAACTTGAGCTTAGATGGTTCTCTGGATGAGATCATGAAAGACTATGAGTCTCAGATCTTGGAGAAGCTTTACCAGTCATTCCCATCAAGTCGTAAGTTAGCTAAGCGTTTGAACGTGTCTCATACCTCTATTGCGAATAAGCTTCGTGATTACGGTATCAGAAAGAACTGATCGAATAAGACCAAAATTATGGAAGATTTGAGCACACCAGAACGCATTTACAAGCGAGATGGAAATCTGATTCTACGTACCGCTGAGATAGACGATGCGACGATGATCAGTGAGTACTTTCAGGTGAATCGAGAGTATCTCAAACCTTGGGAACCGATTCGTGAAGATGCATTTTTTGCGAGATCAGGCTGGGCACAGCGCCTAATTAAGCTAAACGAGCTTCATAAAATGGGGCTCGGCTACTACTGTTTATTGATTAATGCCGATACTAACGAAATGTTAGGGACTATCTCGTTCAGTAATTTGTCTCGTTTCCCGTTCTATGCATGTAACGTAGGCTATTCACTCGCAGAGCAAGCTCAGGGCCATGGTTACATGCGCAGAGGTCTTAGTATGGCGAAAGACTACATGTTTGACGTGCAGAACATGCATCGCCTAATGGCGGGTTATATGCCTCACAATGAACGAAGTGCGGGCGTACTGGAGCATCTCGGCTTTGTACGTGAAGGTTTTGCTAAAGATTACCTACAAATTAACGGTAAATGGGAAGACCACATACTGACAGCGCTCGTCAATCCTAACTGGGAAGATAGACGCAACATCTAGACACAGTCTATAAGCTCACAAACGAGCAGCGATTAAAAAAGGCAGCGAATATTAAGCGATGTAGCGTTGCTGCCTTTATTAAAAGAACATAGAGCCATGGTTGAACCATCGGCCTGAGAAGATATTAGAGGAATTTTGATGTCATACACAACTTTGGATGAATACCAAAGAAAATGGATTTTTACTCACCAGTCGATGCCACTTCCGGCTGAGGATTTGGAAAAGATTAAGCCAATGACACAGGCAAGAGCGTCTCAGTTTTGGAAAGAGAACGTGAGCCCTCAAAGCCCAGACGCTGAGCGACTAAGCTCGCAAGACTGGCCGAGCAAAGCATCGAACTGGAAAGAAGAGATCAGCTGGATGGCACATTGGGAAGCCGATGAGCCGGAAATGCCAGAAGAGATCCTTAACTTTATTGATTGGCAAGATGACGTAACTGTTTATTTTTGTTATGAAAAGTATAATGTTCTTGAAACCAAATGGGCCGTTTTTAAGAAGCATTGGAAGAACTTTTTGTTCTACGATGATGGTCCAATTCTATTAGGTCGTCGTCGCTCTGAAGCGCTTTGGTTTGCGACTAATGGTACGGTGAAAATCGGTAACCGAGCATAAGCTGAAACGAATTTTAAGTGGTAGAAAAGCGAGCATAGTGCTCGCTTTTTTTATTTTAGTTGGGCGTAACGTTTACTTATTTTGTTTTCGTACATTTGCTCATCCGTTAGTCGAATTAACTCTTCGATAGGTGGAATATTTGACGAGTAAATAAGTGAACCATGGCTAAAAGTTGCGTGGCAATCTATACCTAGTTTTTGGGAATGTTTGTTAAAGTCGGATTGAACTCGGCTTATTATCTTATTTAGGGAGTCTTCGGTGATGTCTCTACACAATAAGAGAAACTCATCTCCTCCAAGTCTTCCACAAATATCATCCTTACGAGTGTTACGTTGAAGTGAATGAGAGAAGGACTTTATATATTGGTCGACAATATTATGTCCGAAGTTATCATTAACATACTTAAGTCCGTCGATATCAAAATAAACAGTTCCAATACTCACGCCATTTTCTATAGTGCTATCGATGAATTTGGGTGACTCGCTTAATATCGCTCTACGATTAAATACTTGAGTCAATTCGTCGTGATTAGACGTATACTTCAATTTGCGTACTCGTTCCGCAGTATGTACTTCTCTTTCTAATAGCGCGCGAATGCTCTCCATTAAATTTATCTGTATTGGTTTATAAGAGGTCTCTTTAGTATCTAGCGCACAAAGTGTTGCAAACATGCTGTCGTCCGATTGTAAGATCGGCAAGCCTAGGTAAGAGACGTAGCCCATCTGCGTGAGCTCGGGATTGTCGCTCCATTCCTCTTTACCAGACGCATTTTTTACATAAAGCATTGCTCTGGTTTACATCACGGTCTTGCAGTACAAATTGATGTCTCTGGGGATGATTTTGCCAGGGTTCGCTTTAACTCCTGGTGAAGAAGACATCGCAATGTTTTGGAATCCAACTTCAGACGTAAGAATAAGCCCAACAGCGGGAGCATTAAGCACTTCTGCTATGTTATTGAGCAGGCTTTTCCATAAAGAGAGGTCCATTTCTTTCACTAGATCATTGATGGCATATTTAGAGCTGGATTGATAGATATTGGTAAATGGCATGAATGATCACCTTTTTGGAATGTCATACTGTTGGATCTAATGTCAAACTTCTTCCTTTGCAATCTGAAATAATGTATTTCCTTCCGTTTGTATTTTTAATAAGACAATGGCATAACCCATAGGTGGTGTGTTTATAAAAACTATATAAAAAAACGCTACGACCATATTTATTTCTTAATAAAAATAAGTGAACTCTATTTGTTTAAATAATGTGCTTTTAAGGCGGTTTTCGATATGTAAATCACAATTTCACTATGGTTTAACCGGAAAGTATTGAATCAATAGGGGAGAGTCCTATATTGGGAAGTGTAGCCTTAGTGGAGGTGAAGTATTATGATTTGGGATACTCTCGAACGTGTAAATAAACTTCGCAAGGAAGCAATGGAGGATCCAGAATTCTTGGATTCAGCAAAAATGCATGAGGAATGGCTTTTGAGCGAAACTCATAACCAGCCAAATAAAGGAGCTAAAGAAAAGAAACCTAAAAAACTGTCTGACATCTATGAGAATACAGACTTTACTATCAACCCAAACGGAACGAAACATTAAACAATGATTAACTGTAACACGGCTGAGGCTCTTAACCCGGAAGCTAAGTACCAACGACACACACCAGCCTTTAGCCACCAATAAAAAAGCCACTTTCAATGTATCGAAAGTGGCTTTTTCTTTTCTAGCTGCTTAGAAGCGATATCTGCATTCAGCCCTAGCTGTTGATTAGGCTCAAGCCGCTTGGTAAAGCATCACCAAACACACGCTTAGATTCGCTCTCGGACAGCTCAGTTACTTCACTAACCAGCGTTAACCAAGACTCTGGAACCTTGCTCTGCTTTAGCTTCTCAATTACTTGATTACGGTAATCGTCAGAGATATCGAACTGTCGGTCGCCAGTCTTGCGACAAATCATCACAGCAGCAAAGGCAATCATCTGCTCTTTCTGCCAGTTCTGCTCAAGTAATTTTGGTAACCACTGCTCTGCTTGCTCTCTAGGAATCATGCTGTGCTGGCTGCCATATAACGGAGTTCTTGAAGCTAATCGACCTAGTGCCCACCAATGCGCTTGTTCAAACTGGTTGTGATTGATCGCTTTGCTTAGGAACCAAGACGCAAGAAGCACTTTGTCTTCCACTTCGAGTTGCTCAAGGGATGCCGCCAATCTAACCATGGCTTCATAACCATTGTCTTGGGCATCTTTAGCACTCTTAGGGTTTTTCATTGCACCTGGGTGAAGGTACTTAGCAATGTCGGCCAAGATTGTCTCTTGCTGCTCTTGGTTTAAACCACCGGCAACACGACGCCAGAAGACCCACCAGTCCGTCCAACCTTGGTGATTCTTAAACTGGATGTTTTGTTGATAAAGGCCCCAAATTTGCTCGATACGCCATGAGTCCGTTGGATCACCAAAGCCAGGGCGCAGCGAGTAACCCGCTAAACGCAGCCAGTTCTTCTCGTGTGCCTCTGAGCGACGACGACGTTTACGACCTAACGAGAAGCTATCGAATAGATGACGGAGGGTGGTGAAATCCCACTCATCGCGTTTACCGAGTCGTTTCTCAAGATCTTTAGACAGAGTCTTGATCTCTTTCGATTCTGCACTCTTCTTATTGCCGCTGTAGAGGCGAGAAATCAGCTCTTTACACTCATCCAATCTTGGATGAAGTTTAGAGTTATCGGATTCTTCACCTTGCTTGTTTCTGACTTCAAATTCTAACAACCAACGTTTCGAGTCATCTTCAGTACTCACGCACTCCATTTTCAGTGTGCCGACTTCGGTTAACTGACAAGCGAGCAGCACTTCAACACGCTCTTTTTGGTTAGCTTGAAGCTCTGCTGTACCTGAGCTTTCCAGCGTCGAGATGTAAGGTGGAAGAGGGGAGAATAGGTCAGGATCAACATCGACCATTACACCGTTTTGGATGGCAGTATCGTGAGCGATTTGATCGTGTGTTGAAGTCAGTAGGTTAAAACGAACCGGTTCGCCCAGCGTCAAAGAGAAACGACGACTGTTCAAACGGATTTCTTGGCCTTCTTCGGTACCTTTAGCAAGTAGACACAGCGCTTTACCCATCTTGTTCTTTTCTTGTAGATGTAAGAAATAAGAGCGAGCAGCACCACCACCGATTTTAAGTTGGGCACCACGGCGTGCCTTACCAAACGCAACCGCGCCAAGGGCAACTGACCAATCTGGGTGAGGGTTATCTAATACTGTGATTGGAGCGCCGTTCCAGTTGCCTAGGAGTTGAGTAATACGCTCTGTGACAAGCTCACTGTTGAACACACCGCCGTTAAGCAGCACACCGACAGGAATAGCAGGTTTCGTGTCATCGAATTGAACCGCATCTGAATTTTGTAGCGCTGCTTTAGACACTTGCTGGTGTGTTGTCAGGAATTCAGCAACGTGCTTACTAACTGCAGGATCGGCAACGTAAGGCAGGCCGAACTCAACCACCGCGCTACGACGTTTGTCTGGTTTCTCAGTAAATTCAGAGAGTGGGAAGAAACCTTCGAGTGCGATTTGATGAACTTCTTGCTTGGTTAAGCCAATACTCTTAGTGCCACCTAATAGCTTCGAACCGCTACCGAGCATGGTGATCTTTACATCGTCAGGCGCATCAGCAGAAAGCAGGCTCTCCTTTGCTGCTCGAGTTTGCTGAATCAGCTTGGTGAGGCTAGAGGCATTCAGCTTCTTATTTTGATTGAAGCGCTGTTCGGCTAGGTGAGCGAGGGCTAAATCTAGGTTATCACCACCCAGCATTAAGTGTTCGCCAACGCCGATACGGTCGAGTGCTAGTTGGTTATGACCAGCATTATCTGCATTGCTATCCCCATTGAACTGGGCTTCAATTAAGCTCAAGTCGGTAGTACCACCGCCGACATCACACACTAAGATCAATGGGATCTGTTGAAGCTCATCCGCCGCCGTTTGCTGGTGGCGCGCATACCAGTCGTAACAAACCGCTTGAGGCTCTTCGAGCAATAGAATCTTACCTAAGCCTGCAAGTTCTGCGGCTTCAAGTGTCAGCTTACGAGCTGTCTCATCGAATGATGCAGGAACCGTTACAACAACATCTTGGTCTTCAAGTTTGTTGCTTGGGTTACGGTAGTTCCATGCTTGGCGAATGTGATTTAGGTAGCTCGCACTCGCGACAACTGGCGATACTTTATCGACATCTGCTGCGCCGGCCCAAGGGAGAATGTCTGAGCTACGATCCACCGCTTGGTGCGATAACCAACTCTTCGCACTCGATACTTGTCGACCTTCAACCTTCGCGCCTAATTCACGCGCCCACTCACCGACGATAACATTCTTTATATCGCCTTCAACTGGGTTTGGTTCCCACGGCATAGTTAGGTCTGAAGGGGAGATTTGACCTTGTGCAGGGTGGTAACGAAACGATGGGAGTAGAGGCTTACGAACCACTTCACCAGGGCCGATAAGCTGATCGATTTCGAAAAGGGAAACGGGAGCGTGTTGTAGGTCGTCGTTAATTTCACAGTAGGCAACCACAGTGTTGGTTGTACCTAAGTCAATGCCGACTAAAAAACGAGGAGTTGCCATACAAAACCTTATTCTTCCAGAGTGATGACCAGTGTATTGATAGTTTTGGTCTTATTGTTGTTATTCGTATACGTCGTTCCTGAGAAACAGGTAGGACTGAATTGGGAGCGGTATTGATAAAATAACGGCACCCGCTAAGGTGCCGTTGATTCATTATGCTTCGTCGTTTGAGTCGTTGTTCGAATCTTCACGAACGTCGAACTCAACGTGCCATTTCTGACCATTATCAGTGGCAATCGCTTCTAGGTATAAAGTACCAAGCTCAGTAACGCGAGAAGCCAAAGTAACCGGAACTACTTCACCTTCGCGACGGCCTTCAGAAACTGGCAGTGTTACTTGGATTTCAGGAAGCTCATCGAGCTCTTCTGGCACCCAGTGATCAAGATGAGTACCAGCTTGATCTTCACGGCGAGTTGTTGAACCGAAGAACTGGAAGTGAACTGGCTGACCAATCACTAGGCCAAATTCTTGGCTAGGTACTTGAACGCTTGAGCCTTCTTCCATACCAAATGGAGCAACACATAGCGCCTCCATTGGAGGAGCCATACCTGGGATTGCAGGCATCGCGCTTTCAATACCTACGTAGTAAGCAGAAGCGATACCACCACGGATACGAACGCCTTGACCACGACGTACCGCGCCGTAGTAAGAAGCACCACTTGCAACCGCAAGGTCTAGGTCTAGGCCTGAAAGTTGTTTAGCAAATTCAGCGTCAGCATTGATCAACCACTCGTTGATTGTGTCTGAAAGACGATCAGCAAGTAGGTTAGATTTTAGAACACCACCGTTGAACAGGATTGCTGTTGGTTTGATGAAGTCAGCAGCAGGCGCTTCAGCACCTGGCATGCCCGGCATATTTGCAAACGGATTGAAATCTTGCTGAGCCGTTTCACCATTTCCAGAAAGCGCGTTCGCTTGCTTAGAAAGGAATGCGGCAATGTGACGAGTGATACCTGCATCTTGTGCGTAAGGCAGACCCATTTGAGTCAGTGCACCACGCGTTTTTTGTACCGGGTGATCAGTCACAGCAACTTTAGGGAAGAAGCCATCAACCAATGTTTGTTGTACTTCTTGCTGAGTCAGTTCTGTTTTTAGCGTCGCGCCAAGTAGCTTAGAGCCACGGCTAGGAACCACGATTGGCACAGCTTGAAGCTCTGCATCGTTCAGTAGCGCTTCTTTTGCGTCACGACATGCGTGTGTCATCGCTTGAACTTGCCAAGGTGCCAGTTCTTTGCCTTCTTGTGCTAGCTTCATCTTCAAGCGGTAAGCCAGAGCTAAGTCCATGTTGTCGCCGCCAAGTAGGATGTGTTCACCTACAGCGATACGGTTCAGGCTCAGGTTGCCATCGTCTTGAGTCACTTCAACTAAAGAAAGGTCGGTAGTACCACCACCGATATCCACAACCAATACGATGTCGCCAACGTCTACTTCGTCACGCCACTTGTCGTTGCTGTTATCGATCCAGCTATAAAGCGCTGCTTGAGGCTCTTCTAAAAGCGTTAGATGAGTGAAACCAACATTACGTGCAGCTTCAGCTGTTAAATCACGAGCGGCAGGGTCAAACGAAGCAGGAACCGTGATCGTTACGTCTTGGTCTGCCAGTTTGTGTTCTGGGTTCGCGTGGTTCCAAGCGTCTTTAAGATGCTCAAGATAAAGCTCAGTTGTCTTAAGCGGAGATACTTTTTCTACTTCTTCTGGGCTACCTGCAGGTAGGAAAGCATCACGACGGTTTACACCACCGTGGCATAGCCAAGATTTCGCACTAGCGACCAAACGGATAGGGGTTTTAGAACCAAGGTTACGAGCAATCGCACCAACCAGTGCTTTTGGCTCAGAAGACCAAGGTAGAACACGTGATGCTTCGTTCATTTCGTGCTCGTGCGGTTGGTATAGGAACGAGCCAAGTTGGCTGCGAGTTTCTACTGTACCAGGAGCAGTAAGCTGAGGAATTGGCATTACCTCAACACGTGCATCTTCATTCGTTGTGTCGATGTAAGACAAAACGCAGTGTGTAGTACCTAAATCGATACCAACGCTGAATTTAGGTGCTTGCTGTTCTTGTGAATGTTCTTGGTGTTCCATTATAGCTCTACCTCTGCCGGTGCAATTACAGATGCATCGTAGTTTTCAGCAAGCTTAGGTAGGTTCATGTCAGTTGCTTTCCAGCCTTTGTGAACAAGTGTACCGTTGAATGGTGCGTTACCTGTTACGTTGCCTATTAGGCGGATTTCTTGAGGGTTGAAACCTTCAGCTACTGTGATGCGAGTCTCTTCATCTTCGCTGCGGATATGAGCAAGTGTTACGTAGTCTGCTAGTACTTTTTGACCGCCCGTGTGAATAACACGTGCAGCTGCGCCAACTTCTTCGTCAGAGAACGAAGTCAGGTCTTCTTTTAGGAAGTCGATTAGTCGCGCTTCTTGTTGCATGATAGACAGTAGCTGCATTGCAGAATCTGTTGGTGCTGTTGCCAGCTTAGATTCAACTTCTACTACTTTTTCGATGACTTTCTCTACTTCAACAACTTTTTCTACTTCGACAATCTTTTCAACTGGCTTTTCAACTTCAACGATCTTTTCTACTGGTTTTTCTACGACTTTCTCAACCACTTTGGTTTTACGAGAAACGGCAATTAGCAGTAGTAAAACGCTTGATGCAGTAAGGCCTGCGTGAAGCATATCAAACGTCTGTGGGATTAGGTTCAAATCAACGATCATAGTGATTTTTCTCTTTAAATTGATTTAACGGTATATTCGTCGGTTTCATGGAATATACAGGTTGGAAAGAAACGCCTTGGCACAAAACCAAAATGGTCGCTTTCAAGCTATAAATATGAATGGATACTAGCATATTCAAGGCTTAAGAGTGGTAATTTATGTTTTCAAACAAGTGGTTTTTGAGTGTGTTAGCTTGAAATTTAGTCGAGATTTGGTCGATTTTTAACCTGCGATGTAAGGGCGAAGTAAACTGTGCACGATTTATGTCATTTTTAGGACGAAAACTTAAATGGAGCATCATTCCCTTCCGTTATATACTTTTAGCTCATTGAGCCTAATTGGAACCTTTATGCCACACACTACCGACCCACTAACAGGGTTGAAGAGACGGACGCTCCCACTGGTCGTATTTTCGGTCAGTTTTTTGATAACAGTGTTGTGTTTTATACTCGTCGCACTTAACCAAAATCGTGCTTTAAACATGAATTTGGACAGTTTTGCTAAACACCAAACACTGAGCTTGGAAGCGTTTATCGACAATGATGTGGCCTACATAGGTTCGGGTGCAAACTTCTTCTATTCGAATGATCCTGAAAATTGGGACAAGTTCGATCGATTCGCACAGCAAACCATTAACGGTTCAAAGAGCTTGATTGGCTTGCAGTGGATGCAGAAAGTTGCGGCAGATGAGATTGCCGAACATACCGCGAAAATGGAAGCAAAGTACCCATCTTACCGACTGTTCACCATCCCTAAACATGAACCCAAAACCTATGGTTATCAGTTAGATGGTGGGCCTGCTTTTATTGCTACCGATATTTACCCGAATACTGAAGCGAATGACAGAGTGATTGGATTCTACTCTGCACGCGAGCGATTTAAGCGTATTGTTGAAAATATTAAACAGACGCGCCAAGCGAATATCTCGGACAAAGTACGTCTGATTCAAGATGGTCTAACTCAAGATACGCCTAAGACAGGCATGCTGGTTTATCACCCTGTGTTTGAAGGCGAAAGTGATAACCTACTTGGCGTTGTGATTGGCGTGGTTCGTACCACTTATTACTTTGAAAACCTGCTGGCATCAACTGTCGGTGATATGGACGTGTACATTCGCGTTACGGATACCGGGTTTGAAGCTGAAGACTCCCCAATTCTATTTGAAACTCAAGGTTATGAGGGCGTAACAGGTCACCATATAACTAAGACTATCGAATTGACCAACCGAAATTGGAAAATCGATTACAAGATAGACTCTTGTATCTCATTTTATGGCTACCTTGTACTAATTGGTATCGCGCTCGTCGGAACAACCATCTCACTGTTGTTAGCGTACATCGTGAATATGCAAATCAGAGAGAAAGAGCGCCTGTACCGCATGTTAGATAAAAGAACAGAAGAGCTCCGATTCCTTGCGAACCACGATAGCCTAACTGAAATCTATAACCGACGAGCTTTCAATAAGATGTTTGATAGGGCGGTTAAGCGAAGTGAGTCATTTAGCTTGATTGGGTTTGATGTCGATAAGTTTAAAAGCATCAATGACAAGTTTGGTCACCCTGCTGGTGATGCTTTGCTTGTGCATGTCATCAAGTTGATTTCGGTAAACCTGAAAGAAGGGGATAACCTTTTCCGTTTGGGCGGAGATGAATTCTGTATTATTTCGAGCATCTCAAATCATGAAGCGCTAGACCGCTACTTACAATGCATACTAAATACAGTAAGCCACTCTCATTGTGAGCATAAAGGGCAACAGTTAAGCTGCACATTGAGTATTGGTGCCGCGATTCATACCAGTGAAGATACAGAAGAATTGCTGCAAAAAACAGACAGTATGCTTTATCAAAGTAAGTCAAATGGCCGAAATCGAGTCACAATTGCAGGCTAAGTGAGCACTTGATGCAACTGGGGTCGAGTTCTGTATTGGGCTCATGTACAATTTCACAAAATTTTTTACGAGAGAATTAGGCGACGTATGAATCACAATCGAGTGGTGTGTTTCGATTTGGAAATGTGCTGTTGGAGCGAAAATGGTGTAGGAACAACAGGCGAGATCATTGAAGTGGGTCTTGCTGAGATTGATCTAGCATCTGGAACCATCGTGAAACGAGCGCAATACTACGTTAAGCCAGAAAAAGACGAAGTCTCTCAGTTCTGTGCCGAGCTAACCGGCATTACTCCACGCAAAATCGAAAAGCAGGGTCGTCCGCTAGAGTCAGTCATCAAATCGATGATCAAGAACTTCGGTGGTCCTAACAAGATCTATGCTGCGTGGGGACGCGATGACCTGATTTTACACAAAGAGTGTCAAGAGAAAGGCATCGAGCCACCATTTAGCGAGTTCATCAACATTGCGACGCTTTATCGCGTGCAGAACCGCTTGAAAGACAAACGCATCGGCCATCGAGCGGCTCAAGAAGCAAAAGACATCGAGTGGGAAGGTCGCCAGCATTCTGGTTATGTTGATGCTTATAACTTGGCAAAGCTTGCTCTGACGATGCTTTAGTAACTGCCTTTTATATTGTAGGTTGAACCGCGATTAAGTAGAACATCTGAAGAATAAGCGACAAAAACCTCTATTTATCCGTTGGGCAAATAGAGGTTTTTTTATTTATTACTATAAGGTTAGTTGTTCTTTACTTAAATTGTAACTACCACACTTTATTGAGTTCAGGTGATAAGAACCAGGTGTTGTTTTTTGCCCCGCCAGACTGTGCCCATTCTATTATGTCAGGATAAGCGTCAGTGGTGTCAATTCTTTCAAGGGGGTGGGACCAAGACATTGGTATATCTAAAGCCCATGGCAACCCGTTACTTGTCTGATAATATTCATAGTAATCTACACTTGAATCGTCAGCACCGACTCCAAAAAGATCGGTATCTGCTAGATCAGTATTCGGGTAGTTCATCAAGTGAATCTCTTGGCTACGATGGTCTGACTTGTAGATAAATGGATTGAAATTCTCGTCATTAATATTCCTAGTAGAACCATTAATGATCAATGAAATGCTGTATGGAACGACATCTCTATTATCTCCTGATTGTGTATTGTAGAAGTTGTACTCTGCGTTACTCGGCAACATGTTGGTAATGTTTTCAATGACCGTAAATACTAATTCTCCATCATGCCCCATTTCAGGTGACAAATTATCTGTTGAACCGTTATAAGTTTTAGTCAACGAGCTCACATCTGATTCATCTAGACCAAGTAAAGAAATGGCAAAACTGTTTTCTTGTGTAGCCCCTCGAGCAACGGCTTCTCCTTCATAATCAAAACGAGTGACTCTGTTGTTTGCATTCGTATATATTCCCAAAGCGTAGTAAGTAACGAAATCATTGAGATCATAATCGCCTTCATAAGGCCATAGGTCTTCAAAGCTTAAAGTATACCATCCGTCAGTAGGCGTCCGTCTGTAAAAGGCAATCGTTGGATCATTCGGAGCATAATCATTTTCGTCCGGTATGCCGTCCCCATCAGTATCGCCAATTTCTGGCCAAGATATTTCAGCGATACCACTGATCAAATCGTTGGAGTCGATGGCCGTGACTTGAACCTTCCAAAGTTCACCATCAGCCGTTTGGCTCGAAGTCAGTATGGCACCGCTATTGTTACTTTTACCAACGAATTCATCATCTACATAAAAACCTTGGCCAACATCGACGAACCATCGGTAATGGTAGGTGACAGAGTCTGAGTCCGGGTCATGTGGGGTAGGCCCCGTCACAGTCACTATTAGATTGTCATCATTACCAACGCTGTTACTCCGATTAAGGTTAGGCGTAAATGGTGGGCTGTTATCTATTACTTTATAGGTGATGCTTACCTGGCTGTAAGAGAGTGTGGTAAGCCAACCGTCTCTGTTAACATCAATATCTAAGTCGACTTCTACGAGCCCATCATCGAGTGAGGTAACGGGTAAGTCAAATACTGTGGTTGACCACTTTCTATTTGTGCCCTGTAAAAAGCCTGGGGTGAGCGTGGTGCCGTCTACCGAAATGCTATCATACTCGCCGTTTTCACCATGATGTGCTTCCGAATCGACATCATAAGCGTAGATCGTCAGTGTTGCAGCTGTGAATTGTGCTCCAGTAGGTACTGAAATGTCGTGTAGCCATGAATAGTCTTGGTCATGTCTGCTGTATCTACCGAAGCCATATCGATTGCTTGCAGGTACGCTATAATGTGGAGGAGTACTGTTATTATCAATCTCTTGTGTGATAGTGATAGTCCCGTCAGCGTTGATGGTCGAAGAGTTTTTGGACGCGGCACAAAAAACCTGGTTAGAGAAAGCACTCCAAGTAATCGTAACGAGTAAGATAATGGATGTATATGTATTATTCACTTTCAATCCTCCTCCAAAACAATGCCGCAAGAAACTATCAGTACTGTCTCTATTTCATCTAAGGTGTATGTTGACGTACACTTTTGGCCATTAACATTAGCGATTATGTTTAAACTTTTCCAATGTGCTGGAAACGTAAATACATCAGTTAAGTGGCCGTGTCTATCTGAGAGTCCAGTGTAATAATGGACGGGATTTTTAGGATCTGATGTGTTATATAAGTCTATGATGTGTGAGCCTCGAATGCATCTTTGTTTACCATCCCTCAGTGAAAAACTACTGGTAATATCAACGGTTATTGTCAGGGTTTTGCTACTACTCCAGTCAAAGTTACCCGGCACCACTATATCGCTGAATGAATCAACTGTAGCTATAGGTTCAATTACCGTTGCAATTTCCGGTTCTGGTTCCTCACTTGATGAAGAGCTCCCACCACTGGTGCGGCTTTGTTGCTTAATTCAGAGCGAAGACATGCCTGTCCCATGTGCTTGACTCTT